>JBGCFY010000225.1:0-11596 GCA_045110315.1 Saprospiraceae bacterium | reverse complement strand
TAGGATAATCTAATGCCGTATTGTTGAATTGACGGAGTAAGGATTTTTCTGTTTCGCTCAATACTTCTATATCGGTAGTACGTAAGGTCGCATGATCCTTCGGCGCAAAGCTGACCAATTGTTTGATGACTATCTCAAAATGATCTTTGAACATTTCAACGTAGTGATCTTCGAGCAAGAGATCATTATAACAGAATTGGAATAAAATGTCCTCGTCCATGTTAATCGCAATCGACAACAAGTAGTTTGTTTCGATTTTAACTTCGACGTTCTCAATTTCTAGTGCCCATTCTTGTTCTAATACCTCACTCATCGGATAGTTTTCAAAAATCAAAATACTATCGAATAAGTCTCCTTTAATGCCCGCCCAATTCTGAATTTCATTCAACGCATTATACTGATATTCTCGAGCGTTGGTATGTTCCATTTGTAACTCAAACAACCAATTTAAGAAAGTTTGATCTTTGGTTACGCTGGTACGCAAAGGAATGGTATTGATGTACATTCCTACTCTGTCCTCCGACGCTGCTAAAGCAGTAGGTCTTCCAGATACAGTCGCACCAAAAACAACATCTTTATTTCCGGTATACCGAGAAAGTAGTAACGCCCAAATTCCCTGAATCAAGGTATTGACTGTAATTCGATTTGCTTTCGAGAAGTTTTTGAGTTGATCAGATATCGTCTGATCAATCTTCAATTCAATTACTTTAGAACTTTCTCCTCCTTTGTTTCGACCTTCTCTACTATCGGTAAAGGGCAATAAAGAAACTTGCTCTACACTACCAAGATACTTTTTCCAAAATGCTTCCTCTTGATATGGATCTTGGGCAGCAATGTATCGAATAAAGTCTCCGTAATCTTCTTTGGTATGATCTAGTTTAGCCAACTCCGTATCTCCTTTGAGGTAACTATCGTAAGCGATTAAGATTTCTTCCATGACGATTGGCATCGACCAACCATCTAATAAAATATGGTGTACCGTCCAGACTAATTTATAGGTTTTTTTATTCCATTTAGGATTCAGTTTTACTAAAGTCAAACGCATCAATGGCGCTTCGTTAAAATTAAATCGTTGGCGATGATCTTGGTCTAGGAATTGCGCAAAAGCACGTTCTTCTTCCGCTTGAGAAGTAGCCGCTAGATCAAGTACTTCAAATGGTAAGTCTACCTCCTTATAAACGCATTGTACAGAAAGCGGTAACTCTTCGTAGAAGATTCCCGTTCGCAAAATGCTATGTCGGTCCATCACATATTTCCATCCTGCTTTAAAAGCCGCTATATTTAAATCACTCGGCAAATCAAAACGATATTGCTCGGTGTACGCCGTAGAACTTTCATCGTACAAACTGTGGAATAACATTCCATCTTGAATGGCACTCAAGCGGAATAAAGTTTCCATCTTATCTCCTCTTCTTTGTCCATCCGCTTCCTTCGCATTCAAGAAAGCGTCTAACTCTTTGTAGCTAACGGATGCTGGCAGACTGTAATCAGAAGGCGTTAACGTTGTTTGTGGCTGCGCCTTACAATGTTTAATTAAATTGCCTAAATGCGTTAAATAAGCTTGGGCAATTTTCTCGATGGTTGCTTTTTCAACTTCTTTGGTAGAATACGTCCAAGTTAACGTTAATTGTCCCTCACTAATTGAGCTATCAATTTCTAGCTTGGTTCCAAATCGGCAAGCATCACCTTCCGTCCGACCCATTTCTTCTTTCGCTTCTCTAATCGCTGCTCCGGTATCCGTATCTAATACATTATCTAACTGACCTAGGTAATTGAAAATAATATCCCATTTCCCTTTAGACAATTGTGTTCTCAACTCAGTTGACGGGTGCAGATACCGTAGTAATCCATATCCCATTCCTTTAGCAGGAATAGCGCGCAAGTCTTCTTTGACTGATTTGATTAAATCTCCTTTTGTAATTCCATTTTCAACCGTTAGCAAAATAGGATACAAATTGGTAAACCAACCAATCGTACTACTCAAGTCATATTCGTCGGCAATATCTTCTCGTCCATGCCCTTCTAGACCAACAACTACTTTTTCTTGATCAAAATGTTCTGCAATGGTTTCCGCTAAAGCGGCTAATAAAACATCATTAATCTCCGTGCGGTAAGCTTGATTCGTTTCTTGTAGCAATGCTTTCGTCAAGGAAGCGTCCAAGCTAATATGATGTGCGGTGGTGTCTTTGATTAGTGACACTTCTCCTTCTGCAAGTGCGCGATCTGTTGCCAAAGGTTGATACGCTGCGGCTACATTTTGCCAGTACGATTTTTGGCGCGCTACTCTATCCGTTGCCGTATATTCTGTTAAGAACGCTCCCCATTCTCGGTAAGAGCTGGTCTTAGCACCTAGATTAATTACCTCTCCTTTTTCTAAACTATCCAAGGCGATTTCTAAGTGATCCATCAAAATTCTCCAAGAGATTCCATCAACACCTAAGTGATCAATGACAAAGAATAAACGATGATGACTTTCTGAAGCTGGTGTTTCCATCCAGAGCACTTTGAATAATTCTCCCGTCGCTTGATTTGGCGTTTGTTGGAAAATTTCGCATTGCTTGGTAATTTCTTTTACTAATGCTTTTTTCTTGACTTTCGTCAAATCTATAGTATCAATACTTCCTTGAGTATTGCCGTAAGTTTGTGTCCAATTGCCCGCTACATCTTCATATTTAAATCGCAGAGCATCATGATGCGCCACTAAGTGTTGAATCGCAGCGGTGAGTCGTTCTAAGGGAATATCTTTGGCAACTTCTAAAAGTAACGCCTGATTATAGTGTGCGCCTTCAACGTATTCGTTTTCGAAATACCATTGCTGAATCGGTAGTAAATTAGCCGTACCCGTTAAGCTTCCTTGTTCTGCGATAATGGTTGTGGATTCCGTTTCGAAAACAGTAGCTAAAGCAGCGACCGTTTGTAGTTCGAATAAATCTCGTGGCTTCAATTGGTAACCAAACCGCTTCGCTCTACTGACCACCTGAATGGTAATAATAGAATCTCCTCCTAGTTCGAAGAAGTTGTCAAAAACACCAATTTTTTCTACCCCTAATAAGTCTTGCCAAATCGTAACTAAGTTTTGTTCCGTTGCATTTCTTGGTGCAAGGTAATTCTGTTGACCGTGTAATGTGCTTTCTCCTAAGCCCTGTTCTTCAAAGTACTGTAATAGTTTTTTAGCATCTACTTTATCACTGAGGTTCAACGGCATTTCTTCGATAAAACAATAGTGCGTCGGTTGCATGTAACTTGGTAGTCCAGTCTGGCAACGTTCCCACAAACTCTTTTCAACGGTACTTTGATCAAGATCTGCTACTGGTTCCGCGACGACAAAAGCAACTAAGGCTTCTTTGTTTGCCGCAGCTTTATAAATAAGAATATGCGCCTCTTTTACCGCATCCTCTTCTCTAATAAAAGTTTCAATTTCTCCTAATTCAACTCGGTGTCCTCTAATTTTAACTTGTCGATCAATTCGACCTAAAAACTCTAAATTTCCATCGGCTAACCAACGCGCTGAATCTCCGGTACGATACATCGTGTCCCCCAATAATTCGGGGAAAGGATTTGGAATAAAACTAGTTGCCGTTCGCTCGGGCATTCCCCAATAACCTGCACCGACGCCGACGCCGGAGACGCAAAGTTCTCCCGGAATACCAATGGGACATAAATTACCGAATTGATCCAATAGCACAATATTCATATTGGCAATTGGCCTTCCTATCGGTACCCGAGGTTGATTTTCTTGGAGGGTAGTTTTTACTTCATATTGTGAAATATCATCGGAAGCTTCACAAGGACCGTAGCCATTTAAAACTCGAATGTGTGGGAAAGTATTTTTCCATTCATTGACGAGTTTGACGGGGACTTGTTCTCCGACCATCATAATCCATTTCAAGGCTTCTAAGTCTGGGCTTTGTGCTAGATTCTTAAGATGATCGACCATTCCCCAGATGTAAGAAGGAACGAATTCGACTAAGCTTACTTTTTCTTCTTCGAGTACTTTGAAAAGTACATCGTAATCTAATAATTCAAATTTATCAATAATCACTACTGCTCCTGCTTTCAAGATCGGAGCTAACATTTGCCAAAGCGAAATATCCGAGCCAATTCCAGCACTTTGCAAGAAATTAAATCCGTCCGCTAATTCTAGCGCTTCATATTCTGCGAGTAAATGATTCAACGCACCATCATGGCGTGTAATCGCTCCTTTGGGTTTTCCAGTAGAACCCGAAGTGTAGAGCATATATGCCCAACTTCGGAGATCATTGATGTTTTCTGGATTATCTTTCGCCGCGGCATTTACTTTTTGAAGATCTGCTAATGCTAAGTTTTGTGTCTTACACTGTTTGGTAAAATCCTCGCTTGCATTGTCCAGTAATAAAAGACCTTCCGTCGCTAAATCAGCTAAACCATTTGCGAGTGTTTCGTTAGTGATCACTAATTTCAATTCACTACTCTCGATCATTTTTTCAATCCGATCAGTAGGATTTTGAGTATCTAGTGGTACGTAAACGGCACCCGCTTTAATAATTCCCATGAGGCAAGCCACCAATTCGGGCGTTCGTTCTAAGTAAACGCCAACAAATTCCCGGGGTTTGATCTCCATTTCCAATAAGCAGTGTGCAATCTGATTGGAATATTCATTAAGTTGTTGGTAAGTCCATCTGTTTTCGTGATGAACGACAGCAATAGCCGTGGGATACTCGGCTGCCATTTTTTCAAATCTAAGATTAATAACTTCGGTATTGCCTAAGTCTTTTTCTCCTTCGTTGAACCACGCTCCTACTTCCGTAGCTTGTTGACCTAAGATTAACGCTCGTTCTTCGGTCGTTGTCAAGTTGAGTTCGCCAATGGTTGTTTTGGGTTCTGCGACGATGGATTGTAGTAAGCATTCATAATGCTTCAACATACTTTCAATGGTAGAAGTTAAGAATAAGTCGCTACAATATTCTACGGTAATTTCAAGACCGTCTTCATTTTCTACCAAGTCAATGTCCATATCGAATTTAGAAGTCACTTCTGTAAATTCTTCAGAAACTAAGCTTAATTCTCCTAAGTTAAATTCGGGCTCATTTGGGGTACTTTGTAGGGTAAATAAGATTTGGAATAAAGGACTTCGGCTCAAATCTCTTCCCTGTATGACGCGATCTACTACTTTTTCAAACGGTACATCTTGATGGTTATAAGCTTCTAAGGTTGTTTGTTTAACTTGCGCTAAGAAGGCTTGGAAACTTGGATTGTTGGATAAGTTACTGCGAAGCGCCAAGGTATTCAAGAAGAAACCAATCAAGGGTTCTACTTCACTTTGGGTACGATTGGCGATTGGACTACCGATACAAATATCTTCTTGTCCCGTATATCGATACATCAAGACTTTGAAAGCCGCCAACAAGATCATAAAGAAAGTAGCATCTTCCTGTTGACAAATTGCTTTAAGTCCGTTTCTCAATTCACGGTCCATTCGATAACTTAAGATTTTTCCTTCCATGCTTTGAACGACCGGTCGCACAAAATCAGTTGGGAAATCTAAGTATTCTACGCCAGCTAATTTTTCTTGCCAATAGCCTAGTTTTTGTTCGAGCACTGCTCCTTCTAAATATTTACGTTGCCAAATCGCATAATCGGCATATTGAATTGGTAAATCTACCAAATCTGCTTTTCGGTTTTCGATTGCCGATTCGTAAAGTTCTTTAAACTCTTCAATAAACAAAGGTTCTGACCAACCATCAGAAGCGATGTGATGTAGATTTAAAATTAAAGCATATTTATTGTCTGGTAAATTCAATAAATCCACCCGTACCATATGATCTTGGGCGAGGTTAAATGGTTCATCTATGATATCCTGAACCATTTCACTGATAACTTCCGTAGTCAGCTCGGCGGGGATTGTTCGTTCTCGCAATTCCCACAATGATTTTTCTTGTACGACTTGGTAAGCTTTTCCATCATCTTCTAGATAAATCGTCCGCAAGACTTCGTGTCGATTCACGACTTCTTTCATCGCATAATTGAGTGCGGCAACGTTAATCTTATCTTCAAACCTAAAAACGGCGGGTATATGATAATGAACCGTTCCTTCTAATTTGTCAATAAACCAAAGTCGTTCTTGAGAGAAAGAAAGTGGTATTTTATCTCCTCGCTCTTGCACCGTAAGGTCTGGCAACAACTGTGTTTCTATTTTCTCTTCGATAAGTTTAGCTAGCGAACGCAAAGATTTATATAAAAATAAATCTCTAATTTCAACTTCTTTCTCCAAGTCTTTTTTAATCGCTGCTTTTACCCGCATGGCGAGTAAAGAATGTCCACCCAATTCAAAAAAGTCATCATCAAGGCTAATTTCTTCTTTGTCTAGAATTTTTTTCCAAATTGCGTGTAAAGCTTTTTCTGTATTTGTGGTACAAGGAACGATTTCACGGTAACTTGTGGAAGTATCGTATCCTTGTTCTGCAAAGTGGCGAAGCAAGACATTTTGATCAATTTTATCACTAAGGTTCAGAGGCATTTCATCAACAAAACAGTAATGCGTCGGTTGCATATAAGCTGGCAAACCATCTTGACATTGAAGGAAAAGATCTCGCTCTACGCTAGCGGCAAACTCTTCTTCTGTCATTGCTTCCCTTTGTTCCATTGCAGTTGAATCCGCAACAATAAAGGCGACTAACAACTCTTTGGTTCCTTTTTTGAAAACGGCGATGTGTGCTTCCTTTACCGCTATATTTTGTCGTACAAAAATTTCTATTTCCCCTAACTCAACTCGATTTCCTCTAATTTTAACTTGCCGATCTATTCTACCTAAAAACTCTAAATTCCCATCGGGTAACCATCGTCCTAAATCTCCCGTTTTGTACATTGTATCTCCTGAGGTTCCTTCAAAAGGATTCTCGACAAAATTCGCCGCGGTCACTTCGGGCATTCCCAAATACCCAGCACCGACACCAATTCCTGATACGCATAATTCTCCGGGTACACCAATTGGGTTTAACTTACCTTGTTGATCGAGAATAAAAATATTCATATTGGCAATCGGTCGACCAATTGGAACCCGTTGGGCATCTGCGCTTAAATTCGCTTTGACTTCGTACTGCGTAATATCGTCAGAAGCTTCGCAAGGACCGTAAGCATTCAAAACTCTGACGTTCTCAAAACGATTTCTCCACTCGTTGACTAATTCTACGGGAACATCCTCTCCTACCATCATGATCCATTTCAAATCTGGTAAGTTAAAGTCAACCGCTTCGTGTCTTGCATATTCTAATAATCCCCAAATATAAGAAGGAACAAATTCTATCACATCTACTTTCGTCTCTGCTAATAAATCATATACTAGGGCATAATCTAGTAAGTCGTACTTCTCGATCATGACAACGGCACCACCTTTTAAGAGTGGACTCAAAATTTGCCAAACGGAAATATCAGAACCGATACCTGCACTTTGTAAAAAGCGGAAACCATCTCTTAAATTCATCGCATCGTATTCTGCTAAGATATGATTCATCGCACCATCGTGCCGAGTAATTGCGCCCTTTGGCTGACCGGTAGAACCCGAAGTATACAAAATATACGCCCAACTCCGCATCTCATTTTGATTAGCGGGATTCGAAGTAATTGCAGTTTCAATATTGGTAATATCTTCTATTTTAATCAATCCATTGCCTACCAATTTCATTGCAAAGCTATCCGTGCATTCATCAATGAATAAAGCGGTATCAACAGCAATAGTATTTAAGCCGTCTAGTAATTCGGTGGTACTGATGACTGCCTGTAAATTACTATTATCGATCATCTTCTCGATTCGCTCTGCTGGATTTTGTGTATCCAACGGCACATAAACGGCACCAATTTTAATAATTCCAAGTAAACAACTCACCATCATTGGTGTACGATCCAAGTAAATACCTACAAATTCTCCTGGCTTCACCCCCATCGCTTCTAGTCGATGACCAACTTGATTGGCTTTTTCATTTAGTTTTTGATAATTCCAACTTTCCTTTCCGTGAATTACGGCTATTGCTGCTGGATTGGCAGCCACATTTTTTTCAAAAGAAACATTAATCGGATCTTCATTTCCTAAATCTTTACTGCCTTCATTAAACCATTCTCCTTCTGCGTTTGGCTTTAAGCCTAAAATTAAATCCCGTTCATGTCCCGATAAGATGGATAAATCTTCCATCGTTAAGCTTGCTGCTTTTTTGACAGATAGATTTAAGACTTGATTTAAAACGGTGTCAAAATGCGTTTTGATAATCTCAACAAAATCATCTTTTAATAAAGAACTATTGTAACTAAAATTAATATTTAGTTCCTCCGTCATATCGACGTTGATCGTCAACAAATAATTGGTCTGATCTTTAATTTCCGCTTCTCCCATTTTGAGTGCCCAGTCAGTACTCAAAACATCTCCTAATGGATAATTTTCAAAAACTAAAATACTATCAAATAAATCTCCTTGTAAATCATTCCAAGTTTGAATATCCGAAAGTCCGGTATACTGATAGTCCATCGCTTCTACGTGCTTTTTTTGTAAGCCTGCTAGAAATGCAATGAAATTTTCTCCTTCTTTATAATGTGCTCTCAGTGGCAACGTATTAATGTACAAGCCTACTTTTTGGTCAGCATTTTTCAATTCTGAAGGTCGTCCCGAAACGGTAACGCCGAAAACGATATCCGTTGTTCCGGTATATTGTGCTAGTAAGAACGTCCAAACACCTTCTAGTAAGGTATTAATGGTAAGACTATGTCCTTGTACAAAAGTTTTAATTTGCTGAAGCGTCTGTTTATCATATTTGAGATCAATATCTTTTACTAAACCGGTGCCTTTATTACGATCTAAAGTATTACCGACAAAAGGCAATAAGCTTGGTGCTTGAAACCCTTGCATATAATTTTTCCAAAACTGCTCTTCTTCGTATTTGTCTTTTGCATCAATGAAACGAATGTAATCTTCGTAGTGTTCTTCTTCGCCAATGATTGGTGATTCTCCTTTAAGGTATTTGCCGTAATCTTCTAAAATTTCTTCTATAATAATTGGCATCGACCAACCATCTAAAATCATATGATGACAAGTCCAAACTAGTTTGTACGCATTCTTTTCCGTTTGAAATAAGTTCAACCTTAAGCAAGGTGCTTGATTAAAAGCAAATCCTCGTTCGCGATCTTCTTCTAAAAATTTATCTATTGCTGCTTCCTGTGCACTTCCTGACAAATTACTAATGTCCGTAACTGAGAATGGCACTTCGACTCCTTTCATGATACACTGCACTGGAATACTCAGTTCTTCGTAGAAAATGGCCGTTCGCAAAATGCTATGTCTTTGCATTACATTTCCCCAGCACCTCTTGAAAAGTGCTGGCTCAAGTCCTTCCGAAAAGTCAAATACATATTGCTCTGTATACGCACCAGAATCTTTATCAAATAAATAGTGGAATAACATTCCTTCCTGTACCGGACTTAAGCGACAGATAGACTGAATTTGCGTTCGTCTTTTTACACCATCCACCGTTGTATCTAAGAATTGATCTAACTCTTGGTAAGTTACCATTGGCGTTAAACCATAATCGGCAGCGGTTTTCTCTGGCGTTTGTTTGGCTTGACAATGTTGGATGAGTGCTTTGAGATTTACGAAAAAGTCATCGGCTAATTTGGCAATCGTTTCGTCATCGTACTCCGCAGTGGAATAGGTCCAAACCATTTGCAACTGCCCTTCCGTAATCATTCCATCCAACTCTAGATTACTCATCATCGGACAAGTCGGAGCGTTCACCGCGCCTACTGATTCTTTAGCTTGACTAAACCAAGTATTCCCACTAAAGACATTATCAAACTGACCTAAGTAGTTGAAAATAATATTCCATTGTCCTTCCGACGAAGCCGTTTCTTTGGTCGGCTCCGTTGGTGCATAACGCAACGGACCATAAGCCATTCCTTTTCCAGGAATAGCTCTTAATTGTTCTTTTACTGATTTGATTAAATCACTCGGTGTATCCGTTGCAACGTTACTTAAGGCAACAGGATACAAATTAGTAAACCAACCTACGGTGTTACTTAGATCCAATGCTTCCGACAAATCTTCCCGACCGTGACCTTCTAAACCGACAACTAGCATTTCGTTACCCGACCAGTTACAAATCGTCTTGGTCAAGGTGCTTAATAAAACGTCATCAATTTCGGTATGGTATGCTTGGTTGACTTCTTGCAGTAAAGCATTGGTAAAAGCTTGATCTAAATTTACAACTAAATCTTTTCGATCGCCCATCAAGCGTTTTTCAATTGGTCGATCTACGGGTAAGGCTTGATATTTTGTGGCAACTTCCGACCAGTAAGCTTGCTGAGCCTGAACAGGTTTGCGTAGTGCATAACCTTCCATAAAGTTTACCCATTCTCGGAAAGAGCTCGTTTTAGCTCCTAATTGAATGGTTTTCCCCGTAGTCAAAGCGTCTAGAGCAACACTAAAATGATCTAGAATAATTCTCCACGAAACGCCGTCTACAGCCAAGTGATGAATAGCGAAAAACAAACGATCTTTGGTATTTTCGCCGGGTGTTTTAATCAATACTAATTTAATCAATTCTCCTTTTGCAAGATCTAAGCTTGTTTGATACTGATTACAAATTGCAGTAATTGCAGTTTCTAAATCTGTCGTCTTTTCCGATAAGCTTTCTACGATTAAGTTTGGAATTGCGTTGCCATAAGTTTGCACCCAATTTCCATCAACCAATTGATATTGAAATCGAAGGGCATCGTGATGTGCGACAATCGCTTTTAAGGTTGCATCTAAATGTTCTTCTGCTACTTTTTTATCCAGCGTTAAGAGTGCTGCTTGATTATAATGACTAGATTGGTCATATTCATTTTCAAAATAAAACTGCTGAATTGCCAATAGTGGCGCTGTGCCTTCTAACAATCCTTGCTCCGCCACTAATTGATCAGCTTGCGTTTTCATTACTTCCGATAAGGCAGCAATGGTTTGCCATTCAAAAATCTTACGCGGAGAGAGTTGGTATCCCATTCGTTTTGCCCGACTCACCACTTGAATCGTCACAATCGAATCACCACCTAATTTAAAGAAATTGTCATAAATACTGATTGGCTTGACATTCAGCAAATCTTCCCAAATCGTTACTAAGTCGGTTTCTATTTCATTTCTTGGGGCGACGTAAGTTTCGTCTGAATTAACCGTTTTGTTTTGTGTTAAACTACTTAGATCAACCTGTGCTAATAATTTTTTCTCATCAACTTTGTCACTTAAGTTTAAGGGAATACTTTCGATAAAGCAGTAGTAATCCGCCTGCATATAAGTAGGAAGACCGTTTCCACAGACGCTACGTAGAGCTTCTTCTACGACGACGGTTGAGTCAGTTTGTTCGTCCAAAACGATGAAAGCGACTAAGGAATCTTGTTGAGGACCATTCCGATGCACTAAAACGTAGGCATTTTTCACCTGTTCGTGCTGTCGAATCAGCGATTCAATTTCTCCTAACTCTACTCGATGCCCGCGCACTTTAACTTGTCGGTCTATCCTTCCCAAGAATTCAAGGTTACCATCTGGCAACCATTTTGCTAAATCTCCCGTGCGATACATTGTATCTCCTAGCAGTTCGGGGAA
>JBGCFY010000224.1:0-8032 GCA_045110315.1 Saprospiraceae bacterium | reverse complement strand
TCTTTCAATGGTTGTGATAGCACCGTTTTTACTAACCTTGACGTCGTTGATGAAGTTCTTACTTCCGAAGATAAAACGATTTGTTACGGAGAAGTTTTTGAAGGGACGAGTTACTTTCAAAGTACGCTGGTTAATAAATCGGGTACTAGTCAATTCAATTGTGATAGTACACATACCATCAATTTAACGGTACTAGCAGAGATAAACCTATCCGTTGGTGTCAGTGGTGATTGTGCAATTGGTCCTAAAAATATTACCGCGAATGCCTCTGGTGGTATGGGAGGATTTAGCTATGCTTGGAGCAATGGGCCGAATACTCAAACACAGGAAGATGTTGCTGCGGGTACTTACACGGTGACAGTAACGGATCAAAATAATTGTTTTTCTGTTCAAACGGTTGAAGTGGATGATTCTGAAGGCGTAAGTATTGATTATGACATTAATCATATTTCTTGTGCGGGAGCCAGTAACGGTGGCATTGACTTAACCGTTTTGACGGGACAAGCGCCTTTCGATATTACTTGGGTAAATAATGGCAACAACGAAGATTTGAATAATATTGCTGCTGGAAACTATACCGTTTTGATTACCGATGCAAATGACTGTAGTTTGGCCACTTCAATTGAAGTTGGGGAACCTGATTTAATTAACATTAATATTTCTAGTACTCCGAGTAATGGCACTAATAATGGATCAGCAACGGCAATCGTTTCGGGAGGAACACCACCGTTTACTTACAATTGGAACAATGGTGAGAATGGTGCTTTCTTGGAGAACCTTGCCAACGGTGTTTATACTGTAACGGTGACGGACGTCAATGGTTGCTCAAGTACGCAAACGGTTGATATTTCTGTAGCGACAAGTACCACGGAGATTGAAGGTTTGCTATCTTTAGAGTTGTTCCCGAATCCTTCGAATGGTCTGTTTAATGTCAACGTGGATTTCTCAGAAGCAAAACCTATGGGAATGTTTATCAGTAATTCGGTAGGACAGATCGTAAGACGTTATCCGGTAACGAAGGAGCAACGTTTCCAATACCAAGTGGATATTAGTGATGCGCCTGCGGGAAGCTATTTCTTAGTACTTGAATCAGAGGGTAAAAAGACAGCGAGAAGGTTTGTAATTTTAAAATAAAAAGTGAAGTTGCTTTAAAATAGTAGATGATTTACCTGCAAGCCATTGATTTCCAATACTTCAGCTAATTTCAACCCTCATTTTAAAACAACTTCAGTATATAAATTATAGTTCTTTAGCGAGTACTTAAGAACATCACTGTGAAAAAAGTCGTAGCATTTATTTGCTATGACTTTTTTTTTGCAGCAAATTCGTTAAAAATATTAAGAAGTTTCTATGAAAGTTACCGGTAGATTAAGGTTCAATTTTTAGAAAAGCCTACGTTAGTTTTTTATCCATTTTTTTCAAATCTTTCCGCAATTTGCGTAAGCGCTTTCTTATTTTTTTCTGTGGATAATCCTTAGAGAGTATCTCTATTCGTGACCATAAAGCCTCTCGATCCGAAGCTTTAAGTTGTGGCCAAACTTCAGGAATAAAGACTAGCATAGTGCAACTGAAGTCCTCAAGCGCCAATGCTGGATAGCGCTCCTTACTATTTTCAAAAATATTGATGATACTTGCGACAGCGCTTTCATGTGCCTTTAAAATATTATTATAGCCCTCTTTAAACCCGTCCGTATCTGCTTGTTTACCAATAGAAGATTTAAGTTCATTGAGTAGTAGGACGGCATGGCTTGTTAGGCGAGCGGTCAATCGCAGAATTTCTAGCACTTCTCCGCCGAAACGCTCGTAGTTGGCTGTTTTTTCCGCATAAATAGCTAACAGACGATCTGGTAAATACGCATAGCGCTCCAACGCAACAACTCTATCTTTTAGGGTATAATTGGAATCAAGGAGGTAATCAAAGTTTTCTGCGGCGACTAAGCGAGCAAAAACGGGCGCGGAAGCCTGACTTTGATAACGTGGCATTGAATATTTGTCCAATTCATAAATCTTAAATAAAACCTCGAAAGCTTTTTCGTAGGTATCGGGCGTCCAAACTTGGTTGATCGGTGGAATTCCATTCTGTAAGAAACCTTCAACATTGGTAGAGTTATCGGGATACGAGACAACTGTTTGGGCAAGTCCAATTGGAGTTCCTAACAAAAACGAAATCCCAAAAACAAAGGAATAAGATTTAAAAGACATCATAGTTGAAATTCAAGTTAGTATTCAAAAAAGTGTTTAAAATGCCCCCAAATCTGATCTTTGGGCGGTCGAGATGAAATTTTAATGGGCAGCTTTTTTACCGGATGAATAAAAGACATAGATTTACAATGCAAATGAATGCTCGAATCTTTGTTTGCGCGAGGATAACCATATTTCAAATCTCCTCGAATCGAACAACCCATAGTGGCAAGTTGTACTCTAATTTGGTGAGAGCGTCCCGTAATTGGTTTGACCTCAATCAAATGGTTGTCGGCAGATTGTCCGATCAAATTGTACGTTAAAATTGACTTCTTTGCTCCCGCAGCACGTTTGCTAAGTTTGTCGTAAGCTTTGGTGATATTGCGTGTCCGATCTTTTAGCAAAAAATGTTCTAAAGTCCCTGAAATGGGATCCGGTCGTTGATTGGTAATTGCCCAATAGACTTTATCAACTTCTTTATCTTGAAATAGTTTGTTCATCCGAGTCAAAGCTTTACTTGTCCGTGCAAAAACTAAAACACCACTAACGGGGCGATCCAACCGATGAATGGAGCCCAAAAAAACGTCCCCTTCTTTTTTATACTTTTTCTTGATGTAGGCTTTTACATAATCTGGCATTGCGGTATCCCCTGTTTTGTCTCCTTGAGAGAGCCAACCTGCCGGTTTATGCACTGCAATCAAATGATTATCCTCATACAACACTTGTAAACCACTAATATCTAACATAACTAATTTTAAAAAGACTAAATGGATTTATCAATTCCAAAAATGAAACCTAGCAAATACTACCAATTTGCACTAAACAATTAGCACAGATCAAGCATTTTAAGGTAGAAGTTCTCCAAAGGCACAAAAGAATTGCTGCTTTTAAACCAACTTCTATCTAATAATCTGGTTATTTTAGCATTTTCTATGAAATTTCCTAAAATAACTCCACAAAGAAAAGGAAAAAAATGAAATTATCACTTGGATTCTCTCCCTGTCCGAACGACACCTATATTTTCGATGCTATGATCCATCATAAAATCGACACCGAAGGCTTAAGTTTTGAAAGCTACTTGGAAGACGTAGAATGGTTAAATCAACGCGCAGTAGAAGCCCGTTTAGATATTACCAAATTGAGTTACCACGCCTACGCCTACGTTTTAGATGATTACGTGCTCCTCAAATCGGGAAGCGCCTTGGGCAATAATTGCGGTCCATTACTCATTGCTAAGGAAGCAATGACGGAAGCAGCCATTAAGAAAGCAAAGATTGCCATTCCGGGAAAAATGACAACGGCTAATTTTTTATTGAGTCTCGCCTATCCTGAGGCCACAAAGAAACAAGCATTTTTATTTTCGGATATTGAAAATGCTATTCTTACTGGGCAAGTTGACGCAGGACTAATCATTCATGAGAATAGATTTACCTACCAAGAAAAAGGCTTGGTTAAATTACGCGATTTGGGAGAATACTGGGAAGAAAGTACTCAACTCCCCATTCCACTCGGTGGCATCGTGACGCGCCGATCCTTTGCCCCCGATTTACAACAAAAAATCAATCGAGTACTGCAACGAAGTGTTCGTTACGCTTTTGATCATCCAGCGGACAGTCTCGATTATGTTAGCCAACATGCACAAGCCATGTCAACGGAAGTCATGCAACAGCATATTGGTTTATACGTCAATAACTATACGGAGACTTTAGGAGAAAAAGGAGAAAAAGCTGTTAACACATTATTCCAAAAAGCAATACAGAAAAATATTTTACCCAAAACGAGTAAAAATCTATTCATTTAAGCAAAAAACTAGGCTTTTGGCATACTCATTGCAAAGAGTATAAGTGTAAGTTTTGGTTAAAGAATTGTAAGATTCGTTTTTTCATTTGCCCGTTTCACACGGGCATTTTTTTTGTCCCTACCTTAAATTTAGCTCCTGAATTACCTCGTAAAGACTTCCCTTAGATTAAAATGAACAAGGTTTTATCCTGATTTCAATATTAGCTTTTTAACGACTACTTTCTCAAAAAAAAGAATTCTTAAGGTCACGCTGCCTTGCATTTTTCGAAAGGGATTAACCCAAAAGGAACCAGAAAAATATTGCTTTCATTTTGTCGGTAAAATTAAGGCTTTAAAGGGCAAAATAATCTTGCTTTAAACCTTAAGTTTCCTAAAATTACAATTATATTTGCCAATCAAATTACTAACCAAAAAAATACACTATGATTATTGGCGTACCCAAGGAAATTAAATCCCACGAAAACCGTGTAGCGCTTACTCCCGCAGGAGCTTTAGAATTAACCAAACGAGGTCATACCGTTTACATACAAAGCACTGCTGGTGAAGGTAGTGGATTTACGGATAGTGATTACAAATCTGCTGGTGCAAAGATATTGAAGACGATCGAAGATACCTATAAAAAAGCAGAGATGATCATCAAGGTTAAAGAGCCGATCAAATCAGAGTATAAGCTTATTCAGGAAGATCAACTCGTCTTTACTTATTTCCACTTTGCGTCTCATAAACCGTTAACAACAGCCATGATTAAAAGCAAATCAGTTTGCTTGGCTTACGAAACGGTTGAATTAACGGATCATAGCCTTCCCCTTTTAGTTCCTATGTCAGAAGTAGCCGGTAGAATGGCGATACAACAAGGCGCGAAATACTTAGAAAAACCAGTCAAAGGTCGTGGTGTATTACTAGGTGGTGTTCCTGGGGTTACTCCAGGTAAAGTGCTTATTTTAGGTGGCGGGGTCGTTGGGACACAAGCCGCTAAAATGGCAGCAGGCTTAGGTGCTCAAGTTACTATTCTGGATATCAGCTTGAATCGCTTGCGCTACTTAGCAGATATTATGCCTGCCAACGTTACTACCCTTTATTCAAACGAATACAATATTCGTCGATTGATTCAAGATCACGATTTAATTGTTGGGGCAGTGCTCATTCCTGGTGCCAAAGCGCCTAATTTGGTTTCTAGAGAGATGTTGAAAGATATGCGTCCAGGTACCGTTTTAGTGGATGTTGCCGTAGATCAAGGCGGTTGTATCGAAACTTGTAAACCAACAACACACCTCAAACCCACTTTCATCATCGACGATATCGTGCATTACTGTGTAGCCAATATGCCCGGTGCTGTACCTTATACGTCCACGATTGCCTTAACCAATGCTACGCTTCCTTACGCTATTCAGTTGGCCAATAAAGGTTGGAAGAAAGCTTGTCAAGATAATACTTCTTTAAAGTTAGGTTTAAATGTAATCAACGGTCACGTTGTATACGAAGGCGTGGCAGATGCATTTGGCTTGAAATTGGAAGATGTAAATGATTTTATCTAACAGAAGCTGTTGCTTAGGGAGTATTCAGTTTTTTTATTCCTCCCTAAGCAACTGCTATTTATTCGAAAAGTTGATTTCCTTTAAAAGACTAAATTATGATTAAAGAAACTAATACACAGCTTTCCTCCGAAGCGTTAATGAAAATGGAAGATAAATATGGTGCACATAATTATCATCCCTTGCCAGTGGTTTTAGCAAAAGGAGACGGTGTTTACGTTTGGGACGTTGAAGGAAAAAAGTATTTTGACTTCCTTTCTGCTTACTCCGCCGTAAATCAAGGACATTGCCACCCTCGGATTGTAGATGCTTTAACAAAGCAGGCAAACACCCTTACTTTAACTTCTAGAGCATTTTATAATAATCGCCTAGGGGAATACGAAAAGTTCATGTCAGAATACTTCAATTATGATAAAGTATTACCCATGAATACTGGCGTTGAAGCTGTGGAAACGGCGTTAAAACTTTGCCGTAAATGGGCGTACGAAGTGAAAGGCATTCCTAATAACGAAGCAAAGATTGTATTTGTTTCGGGGAACTTCCACGGTCGTACCATGGCGATTATCTCTGGTTCGGTAGATCCTGCTAGCACAAAAGGGTTTGGTCCTTATATGCCAGGGTATGTCATTATTCCTTACAACGATTTGGAGGCATTGAAGGAGGCATTAGAAGATCCTACCGTAGCTGGTTTCCTCGTTGAGCCGATTCAAGGTGAAGCAGGAGTTGTGGTTCCGGACGAAGGTTATTTGTCAAAGGCAAAAGAACTTTGTGCTTCGAAAAAGGTATTATTTATCGCCGATGAAGTACAAACTGGAATTGCTAGAACGGGCACTTTATTAGCAACTTGTGGCAATTGTGATTGTCAATCTCATTGTGAAAATAAGCCAGAAATCAAACCTGATATTTTAATTTTAGGCAAAGCGCTATCGGGCGGTGTATTTCCAGTATCTGCGGTTTTAGCTAACGATGAGGTTATGTTGTCGATTAAGCCGGGAGAACATGGTTCTACTTTCGGAGGTAATCCTTTGGCTTGTGTCGTTGCTGTAGAGGCACTTAATATTGTAAAGGAAGAAGCATTGATGGAAAATGCGATGCGCTTAGGGAAGGTATTCCGCAAAAGAATGCAGGACTTAGTTGATAAAAGTGATCTCGTTGTTCTCGTAAGAGGAAAGGGACTTTTAAATGCGATTGTAATTAATGATGAGGAGGAAAGTTCTACGGGCTGGGATATTTGTGTAGCGCTTAAGGAAAATGGTTTATTAGCGAAACCAACGCATGGTAACATCATTCGATTTGCACCACCATTGGTCATTACGGAGGAACAAGTTCATGCTTGTTGTGACATTATTGAAAAAACAATTTTAGCGTTTCCCACCGATTAAATGGAAGGATAAAATTGCTACTGAAATAAAGCCTGATTTTCAAAATTGAAAATCAGGCTTTATTCGTTTTTAGGAAGTTGTTTTAAAAATCTTCATACAATAAATATTGCTGTCGCTTCTTTTTAAATTCATTTAAATCAGCTTGCCAACTTTCTCGTATCGTAGCAGCGTCAAAACCATTTTGAATTTGCTTTCGAAGGACGGAAGAACCTGCTAACTTATCGAAGAAATTATTTTTTAAAAAGAACTTTGTAGGTTTCGAAAAGTTATGATAAAAATCAATTAAGTAATTTAGATTTAGTTCTTTCGTACGGCGCAAGTCCGTTAGTTCCAAATAGCTCAAATCGTAACCTTGGCAAGTTTTTCCTTGTAGCTTGGGAGATTGCGCACCTTCTCTCGGACTTGGAATAAAACTAAAGTCTCCCATTTTAAAATCTGGATGCCCAATCACTTGAAACTGTCGATCCGTACCGCGCCCAATACTCACCTCGGTGCCTTCGAAAAGACATAAAGAAGGGTACAAATAAATCGAACGCATATTTGGCAAATTTGGTGAAGGTTTTACAGGTAAGTTGTAAAATACTTTATGGCTATAATTAATGCAAGTAATGATTCGTACATCACAAACAACGCCATTTTTCAGCCAGCCTTCTCCGTTGAGCATTCTTGCGTACTCTCCTACCGTCATACCGTGAATAATCGGAACTTCGTGCATACCGACAAAGGAGCGATAGGCTAAATCTAATACCGGACCATCCACAAAATGACCATTCGGATTTGGTCGATCTAAAATTAGAAGTGGTAAGTTATTTTCTGCACAAGCTTCCATAAGGTAAGCCAAGGTAGAAATGTAAGTATAAAACCTAGCGCCTACATCCTGAATATCAAAAACTATAATATCCAAGTTTGCTAGATCACTCGGGGAAGGTTTTTTCTTTTTACCGTAAAGGGATAATAAAGGAATCCCCGTTTTGAGGTCTTTTCCATCTCTAATCTGCTGTCCTGCGTCTGCTTTCCCACGAAAACCATGCTCTGGAGAAAATATCTTCTTAATGTTCAATTCGTGAAGTAGCAACCGATCAACCAAATGATCTTCGCCAATTGTTGACGTTTGATTCACAACGAGACCTACTCTAA
>JBGCFY010000223.1:0-3923 GCA_045110315.1 Saprospiraceae bacterium | reverse complement strand
CTTGGAATATTTCTAATATTTCCTCCAAAAAGTTAATTGTATGTTCTTCTTGTAAGACAGATTCTCTACTTATCAATTCCGTTCCAATTTTCAATTTAGTAATAATAAAGAAATTGTCTAAGTACTCTATCGTAGCTTTAGCTTCAGTTGCCGCTTTCTCTGTAATAACTTCAATATTAAGAAAAGAATACTCAAAATAACTCAACTTCATCTTCGACAAATAAAACCACATATCCTTCGCTTCTTGGACTTCGAGTTTTTTGCGATAAGCTTTGATTTTCATCGGTAAGAGCTGATTCATGTTGCGTTTGCGGAAGACTTCTAGCAACAGTAAGTCTCTCTCTGACATTTCGGGGTTTTTAATTTCTTTCCAAAGTAAAAACTCTTCGAGTAGGAGATATAAATCGGATAGTGCATCCGTAATTTTACGGTAACTGTAAGTATGTTGCCTCCCAAAAATTAGGGTAAAAGCCTGTTCTTTGGAGGAAATAACCGACGAATCCTGCGACAGTTCGGTAAAGTAGTGGGAAAATACAGCCGTAGCCGTAGTTTTTTGCGCATGATTAGCGAAAATGTACTGCTGAAACTCTTTTTGCTCTTTAAGTTCCAATTGTTTGAAACAATTGTGAAATTTACTTTTGTCCATCTGGAATAAATAACGGGGAATTTTTAAAATAATGCACTAAAATATAACTACAAGATACTATAAATCAGCACTTAATTCCTATAAACTTACAATACAAACAATATTAGCTCGGGGAAAAGGTCAATAAATGTCTCATTTTTTTTGAGATAAAAAGTAGAAATTTACATTGTAAAACGAATCAATCGTGAGTGATTAAATGTCATTTTACATCGGGGTTCAAAGCAAAAAAATTTTTCCGTTCTCCTCAAAAATTTAAATAAAAAGCTAAGAAAAAAACGCGTTCTCTAAGTTAAATAGAAAGCTGCTCCTATTCCTTTAGGGGCGCTTTCTTTTTTTTGCGAAGGAAATGTAATGATGAAAATTGTTTTACAATGCACTAAGGTCTCTTACCCACAAACGAGCGTGTACACCATAACATTGTTACCTCCACAGTCGGCGATAACAAAAATAAATTTGAACGGTATTACAGAGATTGCTTAGTGTAAGAAGTTGGTTAATAATTCGAAAAGTAGTCGAGAAAGGCGCTGTCTTCCCGTAGGTAAGCAGATATTTTTTAGCGTTTTTAAACAACTTCTAAATGTAAAATCTATTTTAGCGCCGTTTTTAACCAAACTTATAAACTGCATAAATAGATTCCCAATAAAGAAATTAAGAAGTAGCCCGTCAAGGCACCCGCGCCCGCATAATCTTGCGCTAAGCGTTGTCCAAAGAAAAGAGCCAGAATGGATACGGCAGAAAGTTGTGCGCCAATTAACCCCATTCCAGTGTTTGCTCCATTCAAGAATAGATTTACGATACCGATTGCACAGCAAACTCCCGCAGCAACTTCCAATAGCGTAATCGTAGGCATCAATAAACCTACCGTATTCTTAAGGGGACTTTTTGCAAAATGTCCTTTTAGCCATTCGTAGTTGCCTTGATAGTTAAAAACTTTATCTAGACCAGATTGTAAAAATAGCACACTTAAAAAGGCAAGACACAAAATTTGCATCGAAAAAATAGGGGTTAAAAAACTAAGTAGTAGAATTTTCATTTTTTTAGGGCTTAAGTTATCTCGTAGAAAAACGGTGGGTTAACAATGAAGTTGTTTAAAAACTCCAAAAATATATACGAATTGATCTTTTTGAATTATTAAAGAACTTCAATTTCAAAATAGTAATTTTCTACAACTCAAACCCTTTTTTAACGAAAAAGCTTAACGGAAGTACCTTAAAATAATCATATTATACTACGATTAAAGAGACAAAGACGATTAAAAATAGACGTTCTTTTACAAAGAAGCTTTTCCTAAGAAGCTGTTTGGATTTGGCTTTTGAAATTTGTTATCGTTCATTTTTTAGCTAGTCGAGCTTCGAAAAGCAGAGTTATGCGGTAACATAAGGAGCATTTTTGCACCGAAGGAAAGTTGAAAAAGGGGCATCACAACATCAAAGTATTAAAATCAAACAGCTTCTAAGTTATGTGAGCGATTATTTTGTTTCGGTTCATAGAAAATAAAACCCGCGACCATTATCACCGAAAGGATCAAGTAGGCTAAGATAAAATAGATACCATTAGGCCATTGATTTTTCAACAAAAACCAATCTCCCGTCGTGTAGATAATTCCGATCCCTAGTATAGATTTAGACAATTCGATCCAAACTGCGTGGCGCTCTTGATCCATCAATGCACTGTAGCTGTAAATTAGCAACAAAATAAATCCCGCGTATAAAAAGAGACTATAAAGATCCAAGTTTCCCAGATTGATAATCAAATGTAACATCAATCCACTCGCTAAAAGATATTGAAACCAAGACCAAGTCTGCAGCGCAGTAGAAGCGGGTGGCGCATACTTAATTTGCGTGTAAGCGTCTTCGGTGAAAGCAATTGGATATTTTGTAGCGACGTCTGCGGGGCGCCATCCCGTTGGCATAAACCAAAGGCGACATTTGTCCCACCAACTTTCTGTTCGCCAAGCATCTTGCATTAAAATCCAAAGGTGTTGAAAATTAATCTTAATAGGATTCCAAGTTCCAACTGCTTTTTTGACACCGTACACACAAGGCACCGAAGCTAATTCTTCTTGAAAAGTTCCGAAGAGTCGATCCCAAATACAAAAAATAGCCGAAAGGTTTTTATCCAAATAAATGTCATTAATCGCATGATGTACGCGATGTTGTGACGGCGTAACAATGATGTATTCCAGCCAACCTAGTTTGGGAATTAAGCGGGTATGATACCAGAACTGCATAAATAGGTGAATCGGAGCAATGACGGCAAGTACTTCTGCCGGTAAACCTAGTAGTGCCGCTGGCAATAAAAATAAAAAACTTAGACTTACTAAATTAGAAATGGTTTGTCGGAGGGCGCAAGCTAGATTGAATTCTTCGCTACTGTGGTGAATGACGTGTTTATTCCAAAACAGATTTATGCTATGCGCTAAGCGATGACTCCAATAACTGGCAAAATCAATGGCGAGAAAACTAAGTACCCAAACTAGCCAAGTTGTTTTGATATCGAAAAGCGCAATTTGATCTACCAACCAAGTATAACTTATAATAACTACGGTTAATTTAAGCACACTCTTAAGGGTATTCGTAGACCCTGAGCTCAAGCTAGCAATCGTATCCATACTCTTAAAAGTAGTAATACCTTTCCAAAACGAGACCATCCACTCCAAAAGGATCAGGCCAATAAAACCAGGAATTGCGATGAGTAGTACTTGGGCGTATGCATCCATAGAATTAGTCTTAAGCATTACGGTCGGCACGGAGCGCCGATGGATTTATAGCATTGCGAGGGCACATTCCCAAAGATCTTCGTAGAGGATAATTTCCAAATTACTTACGTTCGTTTGGTTTTTCCCTTCTTCTTTTAAGGTTTTAAATAAATCTCCTGTGTTGGCAATGATACACTCTTTATCAAAATTATATTTCACCATTTTGAGGAGCATTTTGATAAAAATCCGAGCGCGAGCATTCTCTCTCAAGTACCGTCGCGAATAACGTTCGATAGCTTCTACTCGATCGATGATTCCACCGTGATCTTCTCCAATCCGCAGTAGAATTTGTAGAATAATAATATCAATATTGCTCCCTTGCTTGTCCGCAGTAAAAATAGGCACTTCATTCAAAAACTTACCAAATTTGAAATGCGTTCGTCCTTCCATCATCCCGCAATTCGTCATAAATTTAATGTAAGCCCTTACAATTAACCATTGTTCCCGCATCGCAGGATTGATTTGTCGACGACTATCGGCTACTTTGAAAATATCATATGCCTTTTGATAATCCCCGTA
>JBGCFY010000222.1:0-6009 GCA_045110315.1 Saprospiraceae bacterium | reverse complement strand
CAATAGCTTCTTCACCATCGTCATCCTCTTCGAAGGCAGCTAGCGTGGGTTCTTCTAATAAAAAAGGAGGGCAATTCATCAGTGCCGCTACTTTTTCAGATTGAGGTTCAAAGGAATTGTTGAAATAGCGACTGAGCTCTTTGTCTTTGTATACCTTTTTCATGAATCTTGCCCAAATTGGTAATGCAGTATTTGCCCCTTGTCCAAGTCTAGTAGATCGAAAGCGAACATTAGGTGTTTGTCCACCAACCCAAGCACCAGCTACCAAGTCGGGCGTAAATCCTAAAAACCATCCATCGGAATTATTCTGCGTTGTTCCCGTTTTACCGGCTATTTCTCCATTGAAATGGTATTGATAGCGTAAACGTTTTGCGGTTCCACTATCCACGACAGATTCCAACATTTGAATCATCATATCGGAGTAATCTTCTGACAAAACACGCCGACTTTCTTCCAAAGGTGTTACGGGAAACTCTTCCAAGACTTCTCCATCTGCCGTTTCAATTCTAGTCAAATAATTAGGAATGGTAGGAATCCCTCGATTTGCAAAAGTACTATAGACCTTAACCATATCCAAGAGCGAAACGTCCACGGCACCTAAGGCAATCGCAGGAACTTTAGGAATATTGGTACTAACGCCCATCTTTTGAGCCAAGCTTCTCACGTCATCAACTCCGACCCGCATCATTAAGTCTACCGTAACCGAGTTAACTGATTTACTCAGGGCACCTTCCATCGAAAATGCTCCACCATATTTCCCGTCGGAATTTCTAGGTTGCCAGTCGTCGTAGTCGGTGTAACTAACGAGTCGATTATTAATGTAATCGCAAGGAAAAATCCCTTTGTTGAGTGCGCTGGCATAAACAATAGGTTTGAAGGTCGAACCTACTTGGCGTTGTGATTTAATATGATCATACTGAAAATATTGGTGATTAATTCCACCAACCCAGGCTAAGATATAGCCCGTTTCTGGTTCCATGACTAAGAAACCAGCATTGAGCATACAGTAATAATACTTGATGGAATCGAGTGGACTCATCGTCTTTTTTTCGATCCCTTCTCCATCCCAACTAAAGACGCGCATATTGATTTCTTGTTGGAAGTTTTCTTCGATGGCTTCGGCTGATACTCCTTGTTTTTGCAAAGTTAGGTAGCGCTCCGATTTACGCATTTCTTTTTCCAAATTCTTTTGACTGCCCCATGGCTTCTTTTTTGATTTACGCCAATGTTGGTCAAAATCTTTTTGTAACCTCGACATTTGTTCCGCCATCGCTTCCTCAGCGTAGCGTTGCATTTTAGCGTGAATAGAGGTATAGATTTTTAATCCATCAGTATAAAGATTATAAGACGTTCCATCTGATTTTTTGTACGTTTTAACTTTTTCGGCTAGTTGTTGTCGCAAGTGTTCTCGGAAATAAGTAGCTACGCCATCGTTACTACTTTCTTTGGTGTAAGAAAGAATTAGCTCCGTTTTTTTCAAGGAATCACAAACCTCTGGTTTGAGGTATTCATACTTTTGCATTTGGTTCAAAACGGTATTTCTACGGCGCAAAGCTCGCTTGGGATGCAGCACAGGATGATAACTCGTATTGGCTTTGAGCATGCCGATGAGTACGGCAGCTTCTTCGGTTTTAATCTCTTTCGGGGTTGTATTAAATAAGCGTTTACTGGCAACACTGATCCCGAAAACATTTCCTCCAAAAGGAACAGTATTAAGATAAAGACTAAGCAATTCTTCTTTGGTATAAACTTTCTCTAATCTCCGAGCGATAAACATCTCTTTAACCTTATTGATCGGAGTCGAAAGCATAAAGTGTTTCTTTCTGGGAAAGAGATTTTTTGCCAATTGTTGACTAAGTGTACTTCCACCACCACCAGATTGGTCGCGGAGTAAAACGGTACGGAGAAGCACTCGTACCCACGCGCGGAGATCTACGCCTTTGTGATCGAAAAAGCGAGAATCTTCAGTGGCAATGAGCGCATTAATTAAGTTTGGTGAAATGTCTTCGTAGGCGACGTTGATACGGTTTTCAACGTAATATTTTCCTAAGATTTGTCCATCTGCCGAATAGACTTCCGCAGCGGTATTATTCTGAATTGCTTTGAGCGCCGTTTTACTAGGTAAGCTACCAAAAGCACCAAAATAGATTAAGCTACAGAAAAATAAAAGGCTACCAAATCCTGCCATTGCGGTCCATCCAGCATACATTAGACCACGCGCCACTTTCGGGTACTTTGCTTGAAAACTTGCTCGAAAGGTATTGAACTTAGCTTTGAGTTGAACGAAGTTGAAACGTTCTTCTAGCTTCGAATTGGAATTATCCATGGGGTCTTGATCTTTTGTTTTGTGGTTCTTCTACAATTATAATCCGTAATTATCCAAAGCAGTAGCCAAGCACTATCAAATACCTAAATATCAATAGTGATGCTATTTTAGCGGACTTTTACTTCGGGGATTTGTTAAAGATTTCGTTTTGTATTGGCTTGTCAAACAAGCTTTTGCTGTCGTATATCGACGTTATGATGGTCTTTTTGCGCGATTGTTTTTTTGGAAAAAAATGAAAAAATCACATTTTCTAAGCGCCAAATTCTAACTGTTCCAGAGAAAACGTTGGATTGTAGGTGCTTATTACTCGATTAGCACAGAACTTGCGGAATAAAATACAAAACGAATTTAAAATTAATAGTTTTTTGCGACGGAGTGCGTACTTAAATGGAATTAACTTCCTAAAACTTCTTTTAGAATCAAATGCGCATTGATCTCGGGGAAACTATCGATGTGAAAGCGATAAAACTTCAATAATTCTCGTAGTAAATCCTTCCGAACCGTTTTCGTTAAGTTGATTTTATGATATTCTCCTAAAGAGCTTTGTAAAAATTCATTTAAATGACCACTCAAGTTTTCGGGTAGACAATGTAAATGGTCTCTACTGGAGGGGACAAAAATCCCTTCGCGGAGATCAAATACGGTATTACGATCGTAATTTCCACCGGGTAAAAAGCCCAAAAAACTTGAAAACCCAACCATGAAATAGATTGGTAAGTTAGCAACAGAATCCGTACACTGGTCCAAGTGTTCGAAAATGTCAAATAGGAATTGAAATAGTCGTTTGTTTTCTTCTGCCTCCTGAATCGTTTTTTGTGCAATTTCAGCGATAAATAAACCGACGGCACTTTTGCGAATATCAAAAGGAATACTACTATATACGAGGGCAGCTTTGATCTCTTTGGTACGATTGAGGCTTTTGTTTTCCCGATAATAAGCGACCATCTCTACAAGCGACATAATTTGTAATAAACTAGCGTTTACTTTTGCCTTTTTACTACGTACGCCACTAATGATGTACGTTTGCAAGCCTTTCTCTTCGGTGTAAATATCCGTGATAACACTCGTTTCTGAGTATTTCATGGTTTTCAAAATAATGCCTCTAGTTTTAATTACCATAGGGTAAGTGTAAGTACGTACTCGGACACAAATAAGTAATAGTATTCTCGCTGAGTCTTACAGCGTATGAATTTGGTTTAGCGTTTTTTACTAAAAAACGTAGCGTAGAGATAACGCAAACTCTATGTAGATAATTTCGTTACCGATGATTTCGTAGCCCGGTTTATAATCTAGGGCGAAACTGACGGGAAAATTACTAGTTGTATATTCTAATCCTAAGATTGCTTCGACGGTTGTTCGGAAATTTTCATTATTTGCACCTAAGGACAAACCACCACCAGCATACCAATTTAACTGATAATTGATAAAAAAGTGGTATTCGTACAAGCCCGTTATACTAGCGACTTTACCATTGCCGAAATTGTAACCGACGATACCTTCAATGGCGGCAAAGCGCCCAATGAAACGTTTGTACGTTACGCCTGAAAGCGAACCTCCGCGTAGTCCAATAGATTGATCGTAATTATCTTGCGCCGAAAGGCTAGTATAGCTCAGGATAAAAAAGCTAAATAATAGAAGTATGTTTTTTAAGTGCATATGCTTTGCGTGCAAGAATGATTCCTAAAATTCAAGATCACCAAGGTCTTCCAGCTTATCTTGCTTATAGTGTTGTTTGGTAAAAACGCGTTGTTTCTGTCGATTTAGAATAAGTCTAGCTAGTGCAAGGTTAGCAGGTTCTACACTAGCGGGCGAAAGGGCTTGATTGATCAAAGCCTCTTTGATATCGAGCCGATACATGAGACTTAGCAAGAAGTCAATCCTATACTCAATGAGGTAAGCTACTTTATCTGCGAGTAAGGCAAAAAGTGCTTCTTCGTCCATACCTTGATCCTCCTCGGGCGTAAGTTCCAACTCGAAATCGCGCGCAATGAGTGTCGTCGTTAATTTATTATTTTCTTTCATCGATTCCATATTCGTTGCCAAAAATACGAATAATTCCTACAAGTTGCACGGCCTTCACAGGAGTGTTCTAATTTTTTGCAAAGCTACGAAAATGAAATGTGCACTTCCGTTGGTTAAGCGTAGCTAAGTCAATTCGACGGGATGACTTTCGAGTCCTTCCAATTTATTTTTACGAATAAAAAAGGAAACGTAGAGAATACTCACTCCCGTTGCCAAAGAGATGGCGATGGTGGACCAATTCGTCCAATGGCTCATCCCCGAATGATGTAATACCAACACGAAAACGAGTGCCATGAAAAAGAGCCGGAAAACTTCGAACGGTAACGCCCACTTTTTTGCGCTAAGCAAACCGCCCCAACTAATGATCATAAGAAAAATAGCAAAAGACATTACAATGCGTTCGCCGCTACTAAAATTGAAACTTAGGTTGATGGTGAAATACATGAAGACTAAACCCAAGGCAATTTGTACCAAAATATAAGGACTCGCATTTTTAAATTGTTTACTGGTATACTTCTTCTGTTCGTTGAGCGTATAGCCAATCCGTTTATTCTTATCGTATTGTGGTAAACCTCGAGGTCGCCAGCCTAAGGGCATAAACCAAAGTTTAAATTTGTCGATCCAGTAAGGTGCTGCGACGGCGTCGTCCCATAATTGTTTCCAGTATTGAAAATTGATATAAATGGGATCCCAAGTGCGTGGTGGATGGGTGAGTCCGTAACAGACCTCCTCGACTTCTGGTTCGTAGGTGCCAAACATTTTGTCCCAAATAATCAAGAACTCTGAGAAGTTTTTATCGAGATACTGAGGATTAACGCCGTGATGAACGCGGTGGTGAGAAGGCGCTACAAAGATTTTCTCAATAAACCCCAGACTTTTGATCAAGCGGGTGTGATGCCAATACGCTAATAGAAGGTGAATACCGGCCATCATATAAACGGCTTCGGGAGAATAACCGACGAGTACGAGAATCCAATCAAAAAATAAAAATTGAAATAAGCGTTGGGTGAAGCTAGCTCGAATCCCGACAGAAAGGTTAAATTCTTCGGAAGAATGGTGTGGCATATGAGCTGCCCAAAAGATATTGATGGAGTGCCCGATGCGGTGAAACCAATAGAAAATGAAATCTTGTAGTAGAAGTAAGATGAGCAAGCTGTACCAAGTTTCTGCAATTTTGAACGGCGCAAACTGATAAAGCCAAGTGTACCATTTGAAAACAAAAAACACCACGGCGAGATTAATGCATTGATTGCCAATTCCTGTTCCTAAGTTGGTAATGGTATCTTGAAAAGGATAATGCCCATTTTTTTGGCGTAAGCTAACAATGATTTCGGCAAGAAGTAAGATAAGAACAATGGGCGTGATAAAAGCATATACATTCATTGGAGCTAATATTTTTTTGGTAGAAAAAAGCTAGGAAAGGCGTAATCTTATTTTGGCGTAGGTACTGGAAGTGACTACGCCGACTAAATTAAGGAAAATTAGGTGAAAATTGAAGCCTTACGGAAGAGATTATAAGTGAAGTTGTTTTAAAATGAGGTTAGCAACCGAAGGTAAAGGCTTGTAAGTCAGGGCGAAGCTCTTTTGCATCCCATCCGCAAGCGGTAAATTCTATTCAGAATTTATGCAGCCATAGCTGCGGTGACGAGAAATAAGGGGAA
>JBGCFY010000221.1:0-11935 GCA_045110315.1 Saprospiraceae bacterium | reverse complement strand
GGAAGTCTATCGAGGGAAATTAGGATCTATTGCAGTAGCTTTGGATCCACTTAAAACAGGCAGTATAGCGGTCGAGTTCAGTGGTTTTTTTGGTTTTGAAGTGGTAGAGTAGCAGAAACAGACTAAGGTATTCCCATCTCGTACAATCCTTTTTCCGCAAGAATACTTGTAGCTTACATTAAACAAATTTTTTGGGTAAATGCATCTCTGGATTGAAATATCTACTTTTCAAGATCACAAAAAAATCCCGAATATGCAGCGCATACTCGGGATAAGCTTTTGGGGAACTTGAAAACTAAATCATTATTTAACCATTTTAAAAACTATACTTATGCCGTAGTCACTTCCTCTTCCAAAGGCGTAGAAGCTGCTAAGTCCCATTCGCCTTTGATCAAACGCGTAACGTAGCAGTTGTCAGATTCTTTTGAAAGAACTGCTCGTTGTTCTTCCGTCAAATCTCCTTCGATGTGGAGTAAGGTCTCGACGCTTGTTGTGAAACTTCCATCTTTGTTGCGTTTTACAACTTGCTTCAATTCTGCGTCGACATCTTTCACATCCCAGCCTTTTCGGCGCGCTACATTTCTAACCGTCGCTACTTTGCACATGGCGATTCCAGCTAAAACTAATTCTGGTGGAGACAAGCCAAGGTCGGTCCCTTTTGCACTAATTGGTTCGTCACCAAGAATGCTGTGTTTGCCGTTTGAAATAATTGATTGATAACCAGTGGGGATATTTTTGATTTTGATCTTTGTTGCCATGATATTTTTTTTATGAAAATGATGAAGTTGTTTTTTAAAATGACCAATGTTTAATTAGCCAATAAGTTATCTAAAGTTTGGGTAATCATTGTTTCCGATTGTAAACCGGATTGCTTACCAGCTAATTTTCCTTTTTTGAAATAGAATAAGGCTGGAATACTACGTACGCCATATTCTGCCGATAATTCAGGATTTTTATCTACGTTGATCTTTGCAATCGTTGCTCTTCCTGTAAAATCTTGCGATACCTTTTCTAGTGTTGGTAATAAGCTTTGACAAGGTCCACACCAATCCGCGTAAAAATCTACGAGAATGACCTCTTCTTGTAATAATAAATTCTGGAGGTTTGCTCTATCTATTTGTTGTAACATGATTATTTGATTTTAAATTATTAATTTTTTCTTCGTTGTTTTTTTCTTCGTTATTGATAATACAAATGTAAGCCCTTTGATCGCCTTCTCTATAGGCTCGTTTTCCCTGATCGTTAACCATTTTCCCCTTTTGCGGCTTTTTTCTTTAGTTTTTAACGATTTATAGCTGGATTTGCTCAAAAAGTAAACAAAATAATGGATTACGCTTTTGATAAAAGTAGTATTATCGTTTATAAGACTATATGGAAAGCTCGCAGAAACTTACTTGAATTGTACTTAAGCCGGAGGAGCTTTAAAACAAGATCATTAAATGAGAAAGATATTTATTGGACTACCGTTTAAATCGTATTTTTGTGCTAAACTAAAACCATTAGAAAATGTTTAGTCATTCTAAACGTTCTTACTAAGTATCAAACAACTTCAATAAAATGAACGACGCATGAGTGCAGATGAATTGAATGAATTATGGGAAGCGGTTAAGAAAACACCGGAGAATATTCCCTTGAGAAAATACTTGATTAAGCTTTTATTAAAACAAGAGCGATTCGAAGAGGCAGAACGAGAAATTAAAGAAGTGCTGAAACAAGCACCAGAAAGCGAAGCGTTACAATTAGCACTGGCTACTGCTTTTTATGGTCAGCAAAAATATCCAGTTGCACTGGTACTCTTAGAAGAAATTACTTCCAAAAGCGATTGCTCCGCCGAAGCGTGGCTCCTGATCGCCAAAGTTTATCTTCAACTTGGTGCTGGCGACTCCGCCAAAGATGCTTACGAAAAAGCGATGATCATCAAACCTGCCCTGGAGGATAGTTTCTTGAGTGCAGAGATCAATTTAAAAAACAAAGCACCCGAAGGAGAAAAAATTAAATTAAGCAGTTTCGGAATCGAAGGAACTGAAGAAGAAGAAAAGGCAATTGATATCGAAAGACCCAAAATCGATTTTAATGCTGTTGGTGGGATGGAAACGCTCAAAACAGAAATTCGGAAGAAAATTATTTTCCCTTTGGAGCACCCTGAAATTTATAAGTCTTATGGTAAAAAAATTGGTGGTGGCATTTTAATGTATGGTCCTCCAGGTTGTGGGAAAACACACTTGGCAAGAGCTACCGCCGGAGAGATTAACGCCAACTTCATCCCTGTAGGATTGAGCGACATCCTAGATGTTTACCTCGGACAAAGCGAACGTAACTTACACGATATTTTTGAAAAAGCGAGAAGCCTAAAACCTTGCGTGCTCTTTTTTGACGAAGTAGATGCACTTGGTGCCAGTCGAACGGATATGCGACAAAGTGCTGCTCGCCACGTGATCAACCAATTCCTAGAAGAGTTGGACGGCGTTCGTCACTCCAATGACGGCGTACTTGTTTTAGCAGCTACTAACGCCCCTTGGCATTTGGATTCCGCTTTTCGTCGACCAGGAAGGTTCGATCGAATCATCTTTGTTCCACCGCCGGACGCTACTGCTCGTACCGCGATCTTTGAAATAAAAATGAAAGATAAACCCACAGAGTCGATTGATTATAGTCGCTTGGTAAAAAAAACGAATGACTTTTCGGGGGCAGATTTAGAAGCCATTATTGATATCGCTATCGAATCGAAGTTAGAAGCTTCTATGGAGGCGGGGAAAGCCCTTCCGTTGAACACCCAAGATTTAGAAGCGGCGCTTAAACGACACAAGGCAACTACGAAAGAATGGCTGGGCACCGCAAAAAACTACGCTTTGTTTTCTAATGAGTCAGGCTTATATGATGATATCTTGAAGTACCTAAAGCTGAAATAAGATGGAACGTTATTACGAAAGAGGAAGGTTACTTTTAGAGCAGGGGAGAACGAAAGAAGCTGGAGAAGCTTTTCGCAAAACACTCGCGGACAATCCAACGAATGCTGGTGCTTTGGCCCTGCTCGGTCATTGTATGAGTGTAGAACGAAACCACGAAGAAGCGTTGTCTTTAATCAATCAAGCGATTGGGGCAGAGCCGAATAATCCTTACTTTTTTTATTTGAAGTCGAGGGCTAGTTTTATGGCAAATAGATTGGACGAAGCGCGGATTGCAGCCGACGAAGGCTTGAGAATTAATCCCTTTTTTTCTGTCTTATTTGAATTAAAATCTATCTTAGATTTTCATGAGCAAAAATGGGAATCCGCACTGGAGAACGCAGAACGTGGTTTAGCCATTGATGCTGAAAATGTAGAACTCGTTAACCTCCGCGCCAAATCTTTGGTTAAATTAAACCGTAAAGCAGAAGCCGCGGCAACAATTGACTTTGCGCTACACAAAGCTCCCGAAGATGCTAATTCTCACGCCAACAAAGCTTGGGTCTGCATCGAACAAGATCAGTACGACGAAGCTTTGATTCACTTTCGCGAAGCCTTGCGTCTTGATCCCACCTCCGAGTTTGCAAAGCAAGGTTTAAAAGAAGCCATCAAAGCCAAAAACATTGTTTATCGCTATATCCTCAAGTATTTTCTGTGGATGAGCAAAATGACTTCTAAGAATCAGTGGGGTATTATTATCGGTCTTTACGTTGCTTATCGATTGCTCTTTTGGTTATCAACCGCAGTGCCTTTTTTGAATGTTGTTATCATTCCGTTGATTGTCTTGTATATTCTTTTTGCTTTTGCAACTTGGATTGGTATTCCATTAGCCAACGTATTCTTACGAATGCATCCTTTAGGGAAATTAGCCTTGACGGAAGATGAAAAACTAGCGTCTAATCTTGTCGGTGGGCTAGCTATTATGACCTTAGGAAGTATTGCGAGTTTTTATGCCATGGGTTACGAAATAGAACTCAAAGAGGGAAATCTTTTTGTGACGCAAGCCGGCGATTGGTTGTTTAATCTGAGCTTGGTGTTTTTATTAATGATGATTCCTGCGGGCGGTGTATTTTACGCTCGAGCTGGCAGTCAAGCAAGAAAATACTTAGTTATTTATACCGTGATCTTAGCTGGCTTAGGGCTGATTACAGTTTTTACGCCCTTAGATTTTTTCTTAGTATTTGCCCTAGGAATTTTTGCTTTTAGTTTTTTAGCGGGTTACTTGATTAATAAAGAGCACCAACAAGTACGATAAGTCTACCGTATTTCAAATTATCCACTAAGATAAAATGAATTGTCTTGGGCGTAAAGTAACTAAGTACACGATGTACTAAGGGAGAAAAGGAAACTATTTTCGTGGTAGAACGGTTGAATTACCGTATCTTCGCCAACAATTTTTTTGAAATAGAACTTTACTTGTTATGAACGATCCGAAACGATACTTGATTACTTCCGCTTTACCGTATGCCAACGGCGCACTTCACCTTGGTCACCTGGCAGGTGCTTACTTACCTGCGGACATTTACGTTCGCTACTTACGGTTGCTAGGTAAGGATGTTGTTTTCGTTTGTGGTTCTGACGAACACGGCGCAGCGATTACCATTAGAGCTAAAAAAGAAGGCGTTTCCCCTAAAGATATTATTGATAAATACCACGAGTTAAATAAATCTTCTTTCGAACGATTAGGCGTTTCTTTTGACATTTATCATCGGACGAGTGCTGCTTTACACCACGAAACGGCACAAGATTTTTTTAAAACCTTATACGATAAAGGTGGCGAGTTTGAAGAAAAAACGAGTGAACAATATTACGATGAAGGCTTTGATCAATTTTTGGCAGATCGCTATATTATTGGAACTTGTCCTAAATGTAATCACGAAGAAGCCTACGGCGATCAATGCGAAAATTGTGGTTCAACTTTATCGCCTACCGAATTAATTAATCCAAAATCTACCTTAAGTGGAAATGTACCCGTGCTCCGAGAAACGAAGCACTGGTTTTTTAAATTAGATAAACACGAAGCTTGGTTGCGAGATTGGATTAAGGACGGCGTTTTAGAGGGAGCGCAGCACCATAATCCTAAAGATTGGAAAAAACACGTAATTGGTCAATGCCTATCTTGGTTGGATGGAGAAGGTGGTTTACAGCCTCGATCCATTACGCGAGATTTGAGCTGGGGAATTCCAGTACCGGTAGAAGGCGCGGAAGGAAAAGTTTTATACGTTTGGTTTGATGCTCCCATTGGTTATATTTCGGCAACGAAACAATGGGCAAAGGACAACGGGAAAAACTGGGAGGATTATTGGAAGAGTGAAGACAGTCAATTGCTACATTTCATTGGGAAAGATAATATCGTTTTTCACTGTATCGTCTTTCCTTCGATGTTGAAAGCCCACGGCGATTATCAATTGCCGATCAATGTACCGGCAAATCAGTTTTTAAATTTTGAAGGTCGTAAGTTTTCGAAATCTAAAGGTTGGGGAATTGAACAACATCAATATTTAGAAGAATTCAAAGACTTTCCCAATAAGGAAGATGCGCTGCGTTACGCATTAATTCGAAATATGCCGGAGAGTAAAGATAGCGATTTCCGCTGGGATGAATTTACCGATTTTCATGATAATGAGTTGGTGGCGAATTTAGGAAACTTCATCAACCGCGTCGTTGTACTGATGAATAAATACTACGAAGGTAAAGTACCCGTAGCGGTAGAGAATGATGCTTTTGCAAAGGAGCGTGCTAAGATTCAGACGCTATTAGCAGATTATCAAAATGAGTTGGAACATTTTAATTTCAGAAAAGCAGTCTTGACTTTAATGAGTATTTCCTCAGAAGGAAATCTTTATTTGCAAGAGGTCTCTCCTTGGAAATTATGGAAGACGGAACCGGAAAGTCAGGTCGTCAAAAATTGCTTGCACAATTGTTTGCAAATTGTCGGATTGTTGAGTGTGCTGACCAAACCGTTTTTACCCTTTACGGCAGAAAAGATTCGTGAAATTTTACAATTACCAAATATCGAAAATGGTGATTTGAAAACGGTATTAGCACAGTGGGAAACTGGCGCAGCAATTGTTCCTGCAGTACATCAAATTAGCGAACCAGCATTGCTTTTTGCCAAAATAAATGATCGTAAAGATACGAGCCGTTTAGCATTAATCAACGCTCAAAAAGAACAACTTGCTGCGATCCTTGAAGCCGACAAAGCTTCGGAACGCGAACCAGTAAAACCAACCATCGAGTTTGATGATTTTACCAAACTAGATATTCGAACGGGAACGATCATCGCCGCGGAGAAAGTAGCGAAGGCAAATAAATTATTACAACTAAAAGTTGATTTAGGCTTCGAGGAACGTACCGTCGTTTCTGGAATTGCTAAATTTTATAAACCGGAAGATATCATTGGACAGCAAGTTTTGGTTTTGGCAAATTTAGCTCCTCGTAAGCTGCGTGGAATTCTGTCGGAAGGGATGATTTTGATGGCAGAAGATGAAGCAGGTAAGCTATGTTTTGTCAGTCCTGAGAAAGGTTGGGGAAATGGTTTTGGCGTAAGCTAAAATAAAACTAGACGCTTTACTATGAGATCAGATATCAAATACATTCTATTATTTATTACGGCAGCCTTAGCGGCAGGAACCGGATATCATCTCTATGATTTGCATGCGCAGGGTGACTTGTGGGGCAAATGGCCGATTGTCTTATTGACTTCACAGTGGCTATTTGTTGTGCTCTTATTTGAAAAAAAATATACTAAAAATCCCAAAGGCTTACGCTGGCTAGGTTTATCTACCTTAAGTGGCGTTCTGCTGAGCTTAGGCTTTCCTACTTTACCGTTAACTTTTTTGATGTTTGGTGCATTTGTGCCACTCTTGATGGTGGAGAAAGAAATTGCCGATGAGCAAGAAGGTACGGCTAAATGGGAAGTTCTAAAATACACTTACCACACTTTTGTTTTGTGGAATATCTTGACGACGTATTGGGTCGCCAATACCGCTTTCGTTGCGGCTTTCGTTGCCATTTTGCTCAACGCACTTTTTATGTGTGTGCCGTTTTTACTCTTTCACCAAACTAAGAAAGTTTTAAATCCTCGCTTTGGTTATTTAGCCTTAGCTTTCTTTTGGATGGCTTTTGAATACGGTCATTTGCGTTGGGAAATTTCTTGGCCTTGGTTGACCTTGGGGAATAGTTTTGCCCAATTTCCTTCTTGGGTACAATGGTACGAATATACGGGTGTTTTTGGTGGAACGTTCTGGATTTTGCTAACGAACATTTTTGGTATGCAAATGCTGGAAAGTCGTTACTACGATCGCACTCGAGTCTTTAATTCCCTTTTGGTAAAGTCGATTTTGTTGGTAACGGTTCCCCTTGCCGTTTCTTGGTATATGTATGCTACGCACGAAGAAAAAGGAGTTGCAAAAGAGGTGGTCGTTATTCAACCGAACTATGAGCCGCACTACGAAAAATTTACCGTAAGGAAAGAAGAACAAGTCAGACATTTTATTGAACTGAGTAAACAAGGGTTGAGCGATAGTACGGATTATTTATTGTTTCCCGAAACCGTTTTTCTGGGACAGCGCAATGACTTGATCGGCAAGCAAGGAGCAACCAAAGCAATTAAAGATTTTGTAGATAAATATCCCGGTTTAAAATTAGTTACAGGCTTAGGTACTTTACAAGTTTTTAAAGGAGATATTCCTAAAAGATCTTCTATTCGAGAGCATATTAGAAATACAGGAGAAAAGGTTTATTACGAAAATTATAACGCGGCGGTGCAAATGACAAGTGGGAGCGATGTGATTCCTATTTATTATAAATCGAAGTTAGTGCCGGGCGCAGAAATTACCCCTTACGTAGGCTTTTTCTGGTTCTTAGAACCCTTCATTGATAAGTTGGGAGGATCTTTAAATGGACACGGTACACAGATCAAACGTAGTGTATTTAAAAGTGGAGAGGTTGCTGTCGCACCTGTCATTTGTTACGAATCCATCTACGGAGAATATACGACGCAATATATGCAGAGAGGGATAGAAGGTAATGTTATCTTTATCGTAACGAATGATGGTTGGTGGGACGATACTGACGGTCACCGACAACATCTAGCGTTCGCTTCTCTTCGTGCTATTGAAACTCGTCGAAGTATTGCCAGAGCGGCCAACACTGGAATCTCTGCCTTTGTCAATCAACGAGGAGATATTTTGCAAGCGACGGCTTACGGAGAAGACGCAGTCGTAAAAGGGAATGTACACATCAACAACGAAGTAACGTTCTACATGATCTGGGGAGATTTACTGGGGCGATTATCTTCGTTTGCAGCCTTTATGATACTGTTAAGTATGTTTGTCAATACTTGGAAGTTGCGGAAGAAAAAGAAATAGTTGTCTATGCTATTTCGAAACAGCTTCTTGTCTCCTTTGAAGTAAAAGCTATAATTATGAAAACTAACTTCATCAGTTTCCTACTGATTGTCACCTTGACAAGTTGCATCACGACGAAAGACGTTGAACAATTAAGTCGCAGTCAAGTTCGGTTATACCCAATTGGGATAAATGGTAAATGGGGTTTTGCCGATAAAACTGGAGCCACCGTTATCCTACCTACCTACCAGAAAGTAAGCTTTTTTCATCGTGGTTTAGCCGTCGTTCAACACAACGATAAATTTGGTTATCTCCGTGCGGATGGGAATTGGCACATTCGACCGAAGTACGACAGTGCAACTTCTTTTGTGAGTAATTGTGCTTCCGTAACCAAAAATAATAAATCTTATTTGATCAATCAACGTGGTCGCAAAGCGGGTGAAATGGAATGCTACCCAGCGGCTATGTGTGCCATGCCTAGTATCGCCGCCGATCCTCAAAACTACGTCGTCAAACGCGAAGCGCATTATGAATTAATTTATAAACAAATTCCCTATCAACTGGCAGACCTAAGTATCGCACAACTAGATACTACGATTGTCATCGCGGTAGATTCTGTAAAAGCGTTTAATTTAGCTTACATTGTCATCTACAAAGATGGAAAATGTGGCTTACACCCAATCGACCGCCTTCGTCCCGTTGCATTTGATGCGACTACTGCTGATCTTGATCTCGCCGCCACCGCCGCCGCTAAATTTATTTCCCGCATCAATTTCCCCTACAAAGATTTAGAATCTAACCTTACATCGGACCATGCAGCTTCTTACGCCAAAGTAAAAATAAATGGAAAGTGGGGATTGATCAATGGTCAGGATAAAATGCTTATTCCACCCAATTATTCGCAACTAGAATTACATCCTTCTCAACAGTTAGTCTTAGTTGAATACGCACCAGATCATTTTGGGTATATGAGTTTTCGAGGAGAGGTTTATTTTGAGGAAAAATGAATTGAGTAGCTTTGGAGAACGCTATCTTCTGATATCTATGCTTTTTCCGAGATTTTTTTTTGCCTTATTCTCCCTAAAAATAGCTCCTTCAAATTTGAACCTTACTTCATATTTTTGATTCCTGTTTATTTCAATTGAGATTCAAATTTGCCTTATTCTTTTCAATCCAAAGCAACTTCATGATATATAACAATTTTGGAATAAGCTAAATTTTAGCGTAAAGCCAAACAAAAAAAGTCCTCCCGAACTTTCCTTAGGAAAAATCAGGAGGACTGGTGTTAAAACATTAGCAATAATATTGGGTATTAATTATCAGGATTAACCGATATGTCTTTAATTAATACTTGTCCATAAACATTAGATCCGGAGTGACTACTACTAGTTGATTGTAAATAACAACCAGCTTTAAAGTAATTTTCATTTGCATTACCGATATCAACGGAAGTAAATAGTGTTTGAATTCTATTACCACTATTATTTAAATTGTATAATTTAACAACACCATTTTTCATCGTCAATTCAAAATAGTATTCCGTATCCATATTCATGTTAAAATTGACCGTTTGACCGGAGCCAAAAACTTCTTCCGTAACATACCCTAAAATTCTAAGATCTATACTTCCTGAGTTTTGGCCAGCGTTACCTTGAACTTGTACTCGAATAACATCGTCGTACGAATCATCTCTTTCGTGAATTTGACCAAAACATAATTTACCAGAAGGAGGTAAATCTTCAATTCTAAATCTCCACTTCATAGAATGTTCCGTATTAGTATTTCCATTCCAATAGTTACTACCACCATTAATTAATTCTCTTAATTCAGCTCTTGGATTAGAGGATCCTCCGGAAGTAGGGTTTCCAGGATAACATCTGAACGCAGCATACCCATTTTTTTCAAAGAAGAAATGACTTTCTGATTTACTTGCATTATCTGCATAGCTTAGCCCATTGTTATTACTACCAACATTAAGGTTGCCTGAAAATCCATTTAACTTCCAGCCACTTCCAATAATGTCATTAGCGTTATCACCATCGCCGTTGTTACCACCGACTTCCGTAAAGATAAATTTTTGACTAGACCATCCTTTGTAAGCATATTGATGCACATTAGAACCATTGCTCGTTCCACTTGCTCTCATACTTTTTCCACTATCTCTGTTTTTCATTCTATACTGACCATTGCCTACACTAATGATTTGCCATTCCTGCCAATCTTTTCCGTCATAGGACCATTGTTGGACAGTAGCATTATTACTGTTACTCCCTCCCTTTACTTCAAGTGATTTACCACTATCTACCCCTTTAAATCGAACATATCCACTTCCAACAGAAAGGATTTCCCACTGTCTATGTGTAGCGGTAGTGTTGGCATCCGTTCCCCATACTTGGCAATTAGCTCCATTAGAATTGCTAGCACCAGAAATATCTAATGTACGACCACTTCTTACACTTGTAATGGTATACTTTTTACCAACTTGTGGAATATCAGCTCTAAAATTAATAGGAAGTAATTCTTCGGTAGATGATGTTGGAGTTTCTTCCGTTATATCAATTTCTTCTTTTGAACAAGCAACAAAAAACATCATACAGATGAGTAGTAAGCTTGTTGCAGTACCCAATAGACTTAAAAAGGATTGATTACTATTTTTTTGATTCATTATATATTTTTTTTTAGTTAAAAATTAATTTGGGCTATTCTATGGAGTTGTTTTAAAACTGCTCGGTATTCCAATCAGGTATTAGAATTATACGCTCAATTTAGCTCCATGACACACAGGGGTATACACAGAACGTGACCTTCCTCTTAGAGGAAACAAGAAAAAATGTATTTTAGATAGAGCGGAAGTGTTCCTTTCATTCGGTGCAAAATTTGAGCTAAGCGTCAATCTTTCATACGGAATTCTAAGAAATCTAGTGGAGCTAGAATTAGTGTATTACTAACTCTGAGGAAACAAGAAATAGAAATAGCAAAACAAGAAAGGTAATTAAGCAGGTGTTCAATTTGACTTATTGTAAACTCAATTTCTGCGAATTACTTGAGCAGTTCAAATTTAATTGTGGACGAGGCAGCAACCGTCTACACATCATTATGTGCATTAGCATAAATTTCATAATAGCATAAATTATGGAAGTGAATTAAAAAAAGTCAGAGAGGATTTGGTTGACCAATTTATTTTAAAACATTAGTTTGGTTGACCAATTAATTGGTTAACCAAATATAGTTGATTCGAACTTAAAAGCAAAATTTTGTCAAATAAAAATTAAATATAATATAATCATATTTTTATAAATTAGTTTCAACTTGCTTTAGCTAATACTAATAGAACAATCTCAATCAATGGATTTCCATAGCACAATTCATATCCATGTTTTAATTACAAAAAAATGTGCTTTTTGATCACACTTGATCAAAAAGCACATCGGCTACTTTAATTCGTATTTAGCTATTGAAGTTCTTTAAAAATAGAACGTCCTGTCTACAGATCAAGCATTGACCGTCATCATCTGCGACTTTGAACATCATTTTAACACAACTTCATTGAAATATTTATTCTTCTCCATCAAGTTTTGAGATTATCTTTATCCACGAAGGAGCAATGTATCGCTATGGCTTCGAAGATGTATCAACTAA
>JBGCFY010000220.1:0-26242 GCA_045110315.1 Saprospiraceae bacterium | reverse complement strand
TCGACGGTAAAGTTTTTGATAGTTCGGTACAACGCGGTGAGCCCGCAACGTTCCCAGTGAATGGTGTAATTCCAGGTTGGACAGAAGCTTTGCAATTGATGAGTGTAGGCTCAAAGTGGAGATTATTCGTTCCTTCTGATTTAGCTTACGGTGATCGTGGAGCTGGCGAGGCGATCGGACCTTTCAGTACTTTAGTTTTTGACGTAGAATTGTTAAAAATCAACTAAGAATAAAATCAAATTTCTTTGTTTAAAGAAATTGAAAATCCCGAGTTTTGGAACTACCAAAATTCGGGATTTCTGTTTTACTAACTTCTTACAATTCGACTAACGCAATAAGGTAACATCTCCTTTAAAAGACTCCACTTCTCCGTTGATGTACTCCACTTCGATAAAATAAGCAAATACGCCCGGATCTAATACTTTTCCTTTTAGTCGTCCATCCCAAGCTTCCACGGCATCAATCAATGTCGGCGTATTTAACCCATAAACTTGATCACCAAAGCGATCGAAAATACTAAATTGCTTAACCCATAGTACTTCTGGTCCACCAAAGATTTCAAACCGATCGTTAATGTTATCACCATTTGGTGAAAAGACATTTGGAATATATAATCGTTGTTTATTTCTAACGCGAACATTCATTTTCGCCGTATCAATACAGGCGTTAGCGTTTTCTACATAAATGGTAAAAACGGTATGGTCTAAAAGAATTTCCGTATCTGTTTCTCTTTCCTTCATTGCTACTACTTGATCGGCAGGTTCCCAACGATAAGAGAACGGTCCGGTTCCAGTGACGGTAGCGCCTAGCTCAGCAGTTTCGCCCAAATTAATTGTGATTGGATCATACGCCACTACTTCTAAATCATTTTCCATAACCTCGACAGTATGTGCTTCTTTGTATTCACAACCAAAAGCATCCGCGTGTACTATTTCTACAAAATAAACGCCTGCTTCTGCGTAAGGGTGACTTACATTCATCCCCGGTGCGTCAATAAAATCACCATCGCCCCAATCCACATAGCTGATCTCAGCATTCGTAAAACTTAGTTCGAGCACCTCACAGGCTAAGTCTTTACTAGCCAATAAAGGAAAACCAAGGTTTTCATTAATTTTGATGCTGTCCATTAAAATAGTGACACATTCCGTCAGCGGGTTTTCTGCAGTAACTTTGACATAATAAGTTGCTGGCGCATCAAAAACGTACCGAAAGTCTGGCAATACGGAAACCGTGTCGCCATTGATTTCGAAGATAAAAGCAGTCATTGAATCTGCCTCCGTAGCTGCGAAAATAACTTCTTCTCCCGTACAGCCAAAGTCTTGCAAATTCAGCTCAAAAGAAGGTGCCGCCACAACGGTCACATCGATGCTATAGCTGCTTTCGCTACAACCATCCGAGGCTAAAAGTTCTATGGTATACGATCCACTATTTTCGTAAGCGTATTCAAAATCATCCAATTCCTCCTCGTTTAATACCACGATAGTTCCATCTCCCATATCAAACTCATAGTATTCAATACCAGGATAAGGCGTCGTAAAGTTGGTAAAAACTAGTGGTACATTTTCACAAAGCAAGGTATCCGCAACGTTAAAGGCCGTTTGAAAGAAAATAGGAAATAAAGATATTTCTTGCGTCGCAGTATCTGGCGGACAGTACGGTCCATAGATAATCATCGTAATCGTGTAGCTCACTAAAGAATCTGTGCTATTTTCATAAATTTGATCGATAAATTCATTGGTAGAAAAATTCCCATTCCCATAATCTACCGTAAAAGAATCAATCTCCCCCGTACTAATATTAGCAAACTCAATCGTCTCCGGCGAGCAATAAGTATTGACATGATTATCCAAGGGGAGAATCCCAAAATTAGCATTGAACGCTGGTGGAACAATAATTTCCGTAGGATGCGTAAAGCTAGTAGAGCCACAAAGATTAATGGAAGTCAAACTAATTGTATACACCAGCGTATCTTCTCCACCTGGATAAAAAATACTATCTAGCCATTCATTATTCGTGTTACCAATTCCGTAATCTAGCTCGTAACTTGTTCCATCAATAATTGAATCACTCAAATAAACGGTAATTCCTTCGCAAGATCGGGAAATCGTAAAATCAAAAGATGGCTGTGGAGGTGCTTCGATAAAAATGCTTTGCATAAAGGTATCCAAACAGCCAAACTCCGTCTCCGTCACCAAAGTTACGGTATAGAATCCCGTTGTCTCAAAAACATGATTCGGACTCACTTCTTCATCGTCTTCCCCATCACCAAAAGTCCAATAAGCATCAAATGTATTGTTAGAAGTGTTGGCAAAACTAACCGTTTCCCCAATACAAGCGATCGTCGGTGCCGTAAAGCTTGAATTCGCCAAAGGCTGAACGGTAATCGTTTTACTATCTTCAAATACACAACCTGATCCTTCATCAACTAAGGTGTAACTCACCAATTGTTCACCTAAACCCAACGCTGCTGGATCAAAAGTATCCGTTGCTATCCCATTGATGGTCCAAATGCCATTCTCTACGGTATTCCCACTCAAGGAAAATGGTTCCGCCGTAATACAAACGTCTTCTTCGGCTCCCACACTCAAGGCGATGGCAATCACCGTAAGGCGAATCGAATCTTCCACTAAGCAGTTGCCTGTACCGTAACGATAGTATAAAGTATGCACACCGCCACCAGCTAAAACAGGATTAAAAATACCTTCACTCGCATTGATAATACCATTCCCCGACCAAATCCCGCCCGTAGTTGGCAAAAAGTCAGGGATCGTGTATAAGCCTTGATCGACACAAAGTGTATCATCTACTCCGGCTTCAATAACCGCTAATTCAATAATCGAAATTGTGATTGTTTCGCTATCCGTACAACCGCTACCATCCGTATAAGTGTAAGTCAACACATTCGTAGCACTGACATTGGTCCCTTGTGGATTAAACTGACCATTTTCTACCCCATCACCAGACCAAGTCCCTCCCACCGGCGTTGCAAATGGTAGCTCCACCAACCCTGGGGCATTACAATAAGTCGTATCATTCACTATGATTTGAGGTAGTGGATTTACAATAAAGGTATAGTTATCGCTATTCATACACCCTGTATTTGGGTCCGTATAGCTATAGGTCAAAATATATTCTCCGATGCCCGAAGTACTAGGATTAAATACGTTTCCGTTTAAAACGCCTCCGTTGTTTACACTCCAAATCCCAGCATCAGGGAAAGCATTCAGGACAATGCTAGTTTCCAAAATACAAGCACTCGTTTCATTATTTTCAATATTAATCGTTGGCAAAGCTAAAACGGTAATCGTTACCTCATCTTCTACTTCACAATTTCCTACTCCTACGCGCAAAGTAAAAGTATAGCTTCCCGCAGGAACAATACTGGGGTTAAAAATACTTCCAATCAAACCAGGTTGACCATTGTCGTCCCAAACTCCCGTAGTAGGACTAGCAAAATCATTTAAGTCATAAGTAAGTATGTCTTGACAAAGACTGACATCAGGACCAGCGTTCACCACGGCTGGATTTGTAATTGTAATCGTAACCAATGCCGTATTAATACAACCATTATTATCGGTATAAGTATAACTTAATTCATTTGTCGCTCCCACGCCAGTACCTTGTGGATTGAACTGTCCACTTTCCACGCCTGAACCAGACCAAGTTCCTCCAGCCGGACTAGCAAATGGCAAGTCGACCAAACCTGCTGCATCGCAATAACTCGTATCGCTAACGGTAATTTCCGGTAAAGGGAACACTGTAAAAAGAAAACTTTCACTATGTGTACAATTCGTTACAGGATCGGTATAACTATAAGTCAAGGAATAATTCCCTGCGCCAGAACTACTTGGGTTGAGTACATTTCCATCCAGCACACCACTATTATTTACGGTCCAGATTCCTCCAGTAGGTGACGCAGTGAGTGGAATACTCGTTTCTGAAATACAAGCACTCGTTTCATTATTATCAATAATGATCGTTGGTAAAGCTAACACGGTAATCGTTAGTTCATCTTCTACCTCGCAATTTCCTGTTCCTACCCGTAAGGTAAAAGTATAGCTTCCAGCAGGGACAACACTCGGGTTAAAAATACTACCGCTAAGTCCGGGTTGACCATTATCATCCCAAGTTCCCGTAGTAGGTGTAGCAAAATCATTTAAATTGTAAGCAAGCACATTTTGGCAGAGACTAACATCAGGACCAGCATCTACCGTTACGGGATTTGTAATGGTAACAATAACGGTCGCTGTGTTTGTGCAACCCTCATTGTCCGTGTAAGTATAGATCAATTCGTTCATTGCTCCAACTCCCGTACCCTGCGGATTGAATTGTCCATTTTCTAGACCTGTGCCTGACCAAGTTCCTCCCGTCGGACTAGCAAATGGTAACTCGACTAAACCGACTGCGTCGCAGTAACTCGTATCGCTGACCGTAATTTGTGGTAATGGCAATACCGTAAAGATAAAGTTTGCACTATTCTCGCAATTCGTTACTGGGTCCGTATAACTATAAGTTAACGTATAACTCCCAACGCCAGAAGCACTTGGATTAAATACATTCCCCGTTAACACGCCACCATTACTTGCCGTCCAAGTTCCAGCCGCAGGTGTCGCAGTAAGTGCAATAGTAGTTTCCGAAATACAAGCACTTGTTTCATTATTTGCGGAAAGCAGAATTGCTGGTAAAGCATTCACAAAAATAGATATGCTCTCCGTAGAAGTACAAAGTCCATTTCCAAAAGTATAGGTCAATATATTTTCACCAAGCATCGCTAAGCTAGGATCAAAAATACCCGCAGCAGTAACGCCATTGCCCGACCAAATACCAGGACTATGACTCGCAGTTAGATTAACGGGAGCATCGTCCACGCAGACCGTCAAATCATCTGGAAGAGTTAACTGAACCGGATCAATAACCGTAAACGTATCTGAAACGGTCGTTGGTCCACACGCTGCACCGACAGCAGTCACCGAATAAATATAAGTCCCTGCGCCATTGTATTGAATGCCCGTAGGAAAAGCAGCAGTACTAGTAGCAGGTGTGGCTCCGGGGAAACTCCAGCTATAATTTGAAATCGTCCCTCCATTCGCATTGTAGCTAAGATTACTTGCATCAAAATTGAGCGTTGCCGTTTGGCATTCATCCGGAGCAGAATCTAAACTAATGGTTGGTGGAGCAAGAAAAACTAAAGTCGTATCCCAAGTATCCTCAGCACAAATATTTGCTGTCAGTAAGCTTACCTCATAACTCCCCGCAACGGAGAATACGAAAATTGGATTTTCGGAATTTTCATCCGTTCCGCCCGTAAAATTCCATCCGGTCGGCGGATTAACCGCCCAAGTGTAATTCATTTGAAAACCAGCAGATAGATTATTAAAGCTTACCGTTGCTGGAACACAGTCATCGCTAGCATCTGCTAAATCTGCATCGGCGGTAGGCGGTTCCAGCACAAAAATAGTCTCTGTATATTCTGAAGGACCACAGGCAATGCTATTTAAAGTCATCGTTATGGTGTAAGAACCTGATTGTAAAAAAACTACCTCAATTGCTTCGGAGCTAAAGAGATTCCCACTGATTAGGTTCCACAATACGCCGGGTTGGTTTGGTGTAATTGACCAACTTGGTAATAGCTCATTTTCACAAATGGTAGGATTTCCACTGATCACTTCGTTCACCCCGAGCGAGTTATCGGTAAATACCCAAGTTTCTCCGGGGCAACTGTTCACCGGTTCTTGAACTTGAAAACTAGCTTGTGGCGAACTACTCAGTTCAATCGGTTCAACCGTAGCCGCAGTACTTCCACAAGGGTTAGACGCTCTAATTTTGAGATCAAAAGCATGTTCGAAATCTCCATTGGAGGTCGTTTCTCCACAAGAGGTCCCAGTGAAAGTATAACTGTATTCATCCTCAATGGTCGCTTGCGTTAGGTTGTCCACTAAAACGTCATTAACAAAGACTTCATAGATCGTTCCTACCGGATTATCTTCATAGTCAGAAATTGGAAAAACAATGGTTGCAGGAGCACAAAGCCCAACAGTATTCCCTGGATTTCCTAAACCAATAGAAGGATTACCTCCATTGTAAAAAGTATAATTTGTCGTGCTGGTGCAACCATTATTAGCCGTCACGGTAACGGAGAGTGTTTTGTAGCCAAAACCAGTATAGTCATGACTAATGCTAGTAGTAGAAGGGAAATTAGCATTGGTATAAGTTTCTGGTAGGCTTCCATCACCCCAGTTAATTTCGTATTTCGTGTTGATACTCGTAGTCGTAGTCGTGTTAAAAATAGCAATGCTAACCTCTGGCGCACCACTACAAGCATTAATATTTGTACCATTCATCACTGCAACGCCACTGGGCACTAAGCCAATGCTCGCATCAGGAACGGCCAAGATGCTAATATTTTGAGTTTCACAAGCTATTCCATTTTCTAGTAAGCTTACGAAATAGGACTGGTTGGTGAATAAGGCGGGAAAGGCGTAGCCCACACTGATTCCCGTAGCATCTCCCATACCATCGCCATCAAAGTCCCAAGTATATATTGATCCGGTAGGGTTGTTAACGGTAAAATTGATATTTTCCCCACCACAAAAGTTTGTCCCTGGCACGGTAAAACTACATTGACTGTAAAGAAAAGATTGACTACAAAAAGTAAAGATAAAGAGTAGGATCCAGCATCTCATTTTTATAATTTTAGGAGTAAGTTTTTAGTTTCAATGCCTAGAGTTGATTTTCACCGACTTTAGGTTAACGTTTCAATGGTAAGCTTTTGTTTTGTCTGAGTCTGAAATGCTACACACGGATAATTCGTGCGCCGTTGAAGATTAACAACAATGCAATCTCTTCTTTTCTAGTGTTAAAAATCAGTTTTATTTACTTTTTAACGTAAGTTTAATACTTCCTGCACCTTTCCGCAGTGCATGCAACTTCTTTTTCATAACAAAACAATCACGAAACTTGTGCTTCATCAGGCTTACCATAGGATATTAAAGAAGTGGAGCAAAGGTTAACCATTATGCTACTTTGGTAAAATTAATAGGCTCAATTTCTCCCAAAAAGCTAGTCGAACGGCGTACTAGGCAAAAAACCGTTTAACGTGACGATTGGTCACCTAAACGGTAGGTACTTTTAAATAGACAATGGTCGGTTACAGCATCAAGCTGATTTTGGGCATGACCTCGTTAATATCTTAGTGAAGTTATTTTAAGATAAGTTAACTGCGTTTTAAGAATTTTCCATGAAAAAATGTATACGAAAACTTACCAATTTTCAATTGATCTCCATTGGTCAACGTACGTAGTTGCTGCGTCGAAATATCTGTGCGGCGGGTATGAATTGAGCCGCCAGTATGGTAAGCGATTTCTAAATAATTTTCGTTGACGCCCTTTTCCGCATCCGTCAATAAAACGTGTACAGGAACAGTCAATTCCTTGAGTTTGTGAAGGTCACTGACGTCACTATAGTTGTCTGCGATGAACAACAAATCTTCTTCGGGCGTCTTTCCTTCTGCCCCCAGTAGCAAAGCTTCCACCACGTTTTCCAATCTACTGCCACGGCAACTGAAATTGACAATTTTATCAATCGTATTAAAAAAGCCCGTTACGGTATTTTCTGGTACCGCGAAAATGCCACGTCGCTGATGACCTTCCGTCGTACCACCTTCGTAGTTAAAACCATTAAAAAGCCAGTAGCGATTGTTAGTACGTTCGGCTTCGTTAGCATAATTCCAAACCATTAATTCGTCGATGTAACGGTACATACTACAATCAATATTGGCGATGATGCGCTTTTGTGTCCAACGCCCTTTATTACGCTGAAACATAGATTTAATATCTTCTCCTGCATCGGTATAGTAATTCTGATTGGCCTGCAAAGCCTCCTGATCTTTTTGTACCAATTCTTTAATACTTGCTTCGATGGTAGCATAAGCTTTTTTATCATAACGATGTTGCAAGTAAAAATTCTGATACTGTAACCGAGTTACTGCCAGAGAATCTTGGATGCGTTGTTGGCGACGCCTTTCATCTCTCTGCGCCAAAAGAGCAGCTCGTTCTAACGCTCGCTTTTTGAATTCCGCCGTACTAATCATTTTAAGTTCAAAACGACTCATCCGAGAATGTGGACTATCTTCGTAGTCTTTACAAGTAATATTTTGATGTGCGTAAGTGTGGATACAATAACGATCTCCTTTGGGAATCATTAAGGTACTCCTACCTTGTGCATTTGTAACGGTTCGATATACTTTGGTCGATTGCTGACTCTCATAATAAACTAGCTCATTGGGAAGTGGTCGTCCCTCTAAATCCATAATCCTGATATTGACCAACGCACGCGAACTCGTAGGCATCATACCCGCCGTAAGTTGCTGGGTAATCGTGTCATTGGTATCTATTTCTTTAATGCGCGTTGTCATCAGCACCACTTTTACCGTTTTGGAAAGTTTAGCTTTTTTAGGAATAGAAAATTTTCGATAGTTTTCTTCTTGATCAACGTTGAGGACATACTTGGCATTATTGGGCAATAAGAAGAATAGTTCCCCCGCGGCATCCGTCGTACCCTGCCAGTATTGCCCTTGCCGATTATGTGCCCAAATGGGAATTCCGCCCAAAGCTTTTTTTCTAAAATCGGTGAGTTTAACCCGAATGAGCGCTGCTTTTTTAGTCGCTTTTATCTGATCCGCACGGTGATAATTCTGAAGGATGGTGTCTTTACTATTGGCGACTATAAGAGTGGCAGAAGCACTGAACGTAGAAACAAAAAAACATAGACTGAAAGATATACCAAGACGCAGAAACTCGTTCATTTTAAAAAGGATTCTTGAGGTGATGGAAGTAAAGTCGTCGGTTGATGGAGCTGGCCAATTATTTTTCTCTTCGTATTAAATACATTGTAACATAAATTTATTTGCTTTTTGAATATGTCTTTTCGCCTCACTCTTCGTCACGTCCTCACCTTGATAGCTATCGCTATCAGATTCCGAGCGTTTCTCGATTGACACTAAAACTCATTATCCAAAATTTCAACTAACTTATGTTACAGGGTATTAAATTGCAAAGATTAAGGGGGATAAATAAGAATTTGGCTAAAAACAATAACTTTTGCAATTCCTGTTCTTTAACCAAAAAAGGGAAAGGTTTAGTATGTCAAGGTTTATTTTTTTGGGCAGAAGGCATCCCTAAAATTGTTTCTTAACTACAAAAGCAGCCTGTAGAGCTGCTTTTGTAATAACACTTTAAAAGTATTTTGCTAGGTTGTCTATTTAATTTTTTTGATGAAGATCGAGGCAACTATTTCTAGGCTACTTCGTCAAGTAAGTCAATGTAAATACCGAACACCCATTCTCCTTCTCCGATGCGATACCAACGACCATCTTCTTCATATACTTTGACCAGCATATCTCTCGGAATTTGTCGAATCCGACGATTATTGGTTCCGGGTCCCGTACGGACATTAAGATAATAAGGTGCCGTAACCCGACCATTCTTAACCTCTAGCAGTCGTACATAAGAAGCAAATACCCAGCGATTATTACCAATTTGATACCATTTACCCTCTTGATTCGTGATAATGATTTGACTGCCATCTTCTAATACGTCTACTTTATCGTGTTTCGAACTCGGTCCGGTACGAACATTAAGCCCAGTAGGATCTTCGACGATTCCCGTTTTCTGGGTAAAGGTAATTTTAACGTAATGTTTGTGCAACCACCGCTCGTCGCCGACGCGATACCAATTACCTAATTCTTCAAAAATTTCAAGCGTTGTTCCTTCCGTGTATTCATCAACAATAGCGTATTGGATCCCATTTCCTTTTCGCACATTGAGTTCGGGAGTATTAACCACTCCCCTTTTAATTGGATCTTCCAACTGAAACGCTAAGCCTCGATTAACCGCATCTCGAAAGGCTTGCCAAGGCTTTTCGTCAATCATCATCATCGGACAAAGTTTGCCCGTGATATCATAGTGACGATATAAATTTTTAATCGTAAAATTATATTTATTGAGTAGAAACTGGGTCAGTTCTACCGAATACTGGTACGTTTTGTCCCAATCGCCATCTTCGTTGACACACATTTCGATGCCAATCAAAAAGTAATTCGGCGTCAAGTTATCTTCTCGAATTTCTTCTCCAATGGGTTTGTAGGTTCTACCACCAACGTGGTAACCAACTTCGTAATCTGGTAAACATTGAACAATCGAATGATCATCTACAATGTAATGTGCAGAAGCCCAACGATCTGTCGTATTGAAGTAATTTCGATTTCGAATGGCATCAGCTCCTTTTGCAGTGTTGGCGGTCCAGTGAATAACGATTCCTTTAAGTTTTCGAATGGCGTACCATTTGGCATCTCGAAGTGCAGGTCGATTTCTTGTACTGGTTAGAATTCTCTTGGTAATGGGTAACATATGTTTCAGTGTTGAAGCTTAAAATTAGTAAATTTAAGGAGGAATCAAAAACTAAGTCCGCTGTTGTTTAAGAACCTGTTTAAAAAAAATCGGGAACCTACCCCTAGGCTAATTCTAAAACGGACTCCTTTTGTCGGTGATGTCCGTGCGTTATTTTACATCCGTATCAAGATACTATTTCTTTTCGAAAATTGCCGGTCAAAAAGGCGTAGAGGTTAATTTTTGGGAAGATCTACTTTTAGTTCCGCAGCTATTCTCTTACTAACTTTGCTTTTTAAGCGGATTATTCTAATTTTAGCTTCCAATTTAAAATTATGAGAATAGATATTATCTCCGTTATTCCAGCATTACTAGAAAGTCCATTTGCACATTCTATTATGAAACGTGCGCAAGACAAAGGTATTCTGTCGGTACACGTACATAATCTCCGCCAATTTGGTTTAGGTAAACATCAACAAGTGGATGATTACCAATACGGTGGCGGTGCAGGAATGGTGATGATGGTCGAACCACTGTCTAAGTGTTTTGATCACTTACTAGCACAACGATCATACGACGAAATTATCTATTTGACCCCCGACGGAGAACGACTTAATCAAGGGATTTCGAATCAGCTTTCATTAAAGGAAAACCTTTTATTCCTTTGTGGACATTACAAAGGGGTCGATGAGCGCATTCGAGAAAAATACATTACGCGCGATATTTCTATTGGAGATTTTGTATTATCAGGAGGAGAATTGGCAGCAGCTGTTTTAGTCGATTCAATTGGTCGGCTAATTCCGGGCGTTCTCAACGATGAGACTTCTGCACTTTTCGATTCTTTTCAAGATCAATTATTGGCACCGCCCGTTTATACACGTCCTGCCGATTACGAAGGAATGCAAGTTCCACCGATTCTTTTATCTGGCAATGATGGTGCTATTAACGAATGGCGCTACGAGCAATCTTTGCAACGCACCCAAGATCGTCGCCCAGATTTATTAGAAGATTAGTCTTGCAATGGCTGTTTTCTATAGCCTGTGGTTAGTAACTGTGTCTTAAACGTTTTATACGATTGCGGATTTTGGGAATTTAGTAGCATCAACCAAAGTATAATACCAGCGTAATTGTCCCGCTCGACTCGCTTGTTTGAGGAGCTTAGTCCAAAAGGTGTAAAAAACTTCCGTATCATAAATCACTTGACAGCCCGCAGAATAAACACCGACTGTTTCATTTTTAATCAAATCCAAGCCGGATGTTTCGTCAAATTGGGTATTCTTTTTGACTGCTGCTCGATTGTTGTAAGTATGAATAAAAAGTCTCGTTTTTAATCGTTGCTTCAATGTATCTATATTTCGGAGCGGAAAATCGGCTAAGCGATCAATTAGAGTGTCTAACCGAAGCTTGTCTGCTGCCGCTTGTGTTTTATTTTCGCAAATTCCATCAATCATTCTGACAAATCCACTACCGGCTAAGCCGTCAATGGCACTGAGTTTACTTGTATATTCGATTTGAATTTCCACGACCTTGCGCATATGTGTCAAGGTAATTTTTTCTATAATTTGTTTAGCAGAAAGTTTTTCCCAAGTTTTGAGGGTCGTCGGATCAAAATCACTAATTGAGGATAAAATTGCTGCAATTTTTTTCCGTCCGCCCGTTTTGCGTTTGGGAAACCAAAATTTCACCATCCATTGCTTCGCTTTGTTGAGATCAATTTTCTTAGTTTTATTTCCTTGACGGATGGTGAGTTGGGCACCTTCTAATTTATCAATCGAAACGGCTTGTGCTTGCACCAAATTCTGTAAAAAAGCGTACGGCGCTACGGTACGATTATTCCCATACTTACTTAAAATAAGGTAGATTTCGGAGAATACTTTATTCATTTCTAGTAAGGCACGGGCATCAAATTTTGAAGTTGGAATGCCATGCTGCGTTTTGCCATCAATCCCGTGAAAACTGAGCCAAGCATTACGACTGTGCTTCGTTTTTCCTGGATAAGAGAAATTATTATTTCCTTGGTGAAAATTCATCGTGCTATCCCCTTCATTCCAAACAAATGCACCGTCGTTTCGTCCTTGCTTGAGTACATTATGCGTCCGTCCTGCGGGCTGACGAACATTATGAAAGCCAGAAACGACCGTCATGGTTTGTGGTCCTAATTGCCGATCCTTCACCCGATTGCCTGGCTCCGTAGTGGCAACATTTAGCTCTACCCTCAAAGCACCTGTCGCTTCTTTCCAACAGACCGCGATGGTATCATTATAATGAGTATTCCTCTTTTTATCAATCGTTCTTCTCAGACCTACGATATTCGTTACTCCTGCTACGTCACTCCAAAGCCCATTTCTTGCGTGAACTAAATTTCGAAAAAAATGATAATGTGTCGCTTCATCCTCCGAGCGATTTGGAACGGCGATCATTTCTCCCGTTTCAATGTTTACTAAAGAATCATTTTTAGCCTCGTTCATGAAGTTTATCCGATCACGAGCGGCAACGATCTTTCCGATAAAAATATTCCCTGGCTTGGCATCTACGCCGTTGAGAATTCGATGAATAGTGCTTTGTTTAATTCCTAAACGTTTAATTTGATATTCTACTTGTAGTTTTACAATTTCGAAAATAGCTTCATCTGGAATAATCAATTGATTATCACTAACGGTACCAGACAGGTTCGTTGGTAAGGTATAAAACTTTTTTCCGGCATCCATGACGAATCTCATGAGCTTGACAATACCATTCCAATTATAGTTTTTACAAATAAAATTACGCCCATCCGTAATAGAGATTAGTTTTTTTCGGGGGCGATTCTTAAATGGAAAAGATAAACTAATTCGATCATCGTCGCGGAGTATTTCGTATAATCCTTCTTTTGAGCTCGACACTTCAGGAGTTGTATCCGTTGTTGTATTTGTAGTCGGATTGGCTTTTCTTTCCTCCATTCGCTTTTTGCGAGCCTGATTAAGTGCCCGCAAACTTTTACCGTTTGGATCAATGCGACCATCGGGATTACGCTTTTTTTGGATGGTAGTTTGAAAGGCAAAAACAGCCTGCAAGGTAGCTGGAATCATAGCTTCTACAATTGCTGTGTTCCCCAATAGGACGGTTAAAAAAGCTTCGTGGATGGGAAAATCTTTAAGGAGAACACGTTGCCGTAAAGTGCTTAGTTTTTTCAATAAATGATCTTCTAAACATTCTTGTAAAAAATCTGCGGGCGCAAGCAAATCTAATTCTAACAAGGTCAATTGAATTTTTCGAAGATCATCCAATTGGTTAACAGCATTTGTTCCAACACTCTTATTTAGGCTTATCATGTAAGTGGGGCTTTAATCAAAAACGTTAAGTGATCCGACACAGGCTATTCAATCGTTCGATTCTAAAGATAAGAGAAATTTTTATAACTAAAAGGCTTTAGTCCTAAGAAGGGTCGTACAAGTTGGCTTTTATCATAAGAAGTTTGCCTTGCCCTGAAATAACGTTACAAGATTAAAAAAATAAAACTTAGTACTGGTCGCTCCTGTTTTTTCAAAGTGGTCGGTGCGAATCTTCTATAAAATGAGTACCTTGGGGGATCAAATTATTTGTTTATTTAAGCTATTTCACATGAGTACTATTTGTCGACCCAATAAGCACGAAAGTGCCGAATACTATTTCACTTACATCAATAAAGTATCGGATGATAATTTTATCAAAACTCTAAAAACGAACGTGGCGGCGACCATGAAATTTTTAGAGCACCTTCCACTACCTAAGTGGGAATACCGCTACGCCCCTGGAAAATGGACGATCAAAGAAATTATGATTCACATCATTGATACAGAACGCATCATGTGTTACCGAGCCTTGCGGGTAGCACGTAAAGATAAGACGCCAATGCCCGGTTTTGAGCAAGATGACTATGTTGCTCAACTTAATTCAACGCAACGCAGTATTGATTCTATTTTGGAAGAATACCAAGCGGTTAGAGCTGCTAGCGTTAGTTTGTTCAAAAACTTTACGGACGAGGAGTATGAGCAAATAGGCACGGCTAGTGGACATCCTGTTTCTCCCCGAGCATTAGGTTTTATCATCGCGGGACACGAAATCCATCACCTCACGGTAATCAAAGAAAGGTACATGATTTAAGTTTTTCATGCTGTTCTACGGTTTATCATGAGATCATTGAATATCGAGTGTGCTTTCAATTAGAAAACAAATCCTGCATTTTCAACAAAAAAATAAACGCTAATGAAAACAACTTTAAATCAGCTTGACCATTGGATTAAAAATTTCCCTAAGGCCGTTTTACGACTAACGGAAGCCGATTTGGCCGCAAAACCCAATCCGGAGAAATGGTCTAAAAAAGAAATCCTAGGTCATCTCATTGATTCGGCGCAGTATAATTTGCAGCGTTTTACGACTGTGCCATTAGCGACCACGGCGTATCAACTTGTTCCCTACCCACAAAGTGAGTTGGTTCATCGCAATCAATATCAAAATGCAGAACTGATCGACTTAGTTCAACTTTGGCAAAGTCTCAATCAACAAATTCACCACGTTTGCACGAAGCTCTCCCCTGAGGATTTAGCAAAATCCATTCTACTACCCGATGAGCAAGAGGTTGATCTTGCTTTTTTAATTAAAGATTATTTGGCGCATTTTGAGTATCATCTTGCACAAATTCTACGACCAGAAGAATTGTCCATCGTAGTTACCGAACCCGATGGCATAAATTACCAAACAGCACATCAACGTTTACAAGCGGTACTGGCAGAACAAAAATTCGTTACGCTTTTTCGGCATGGTCGTATGTACGTAGAATTGTATGCTCCAGAAAAAGAAGATTTGCAACAGCCTCACGAGCAGGACGAGTTGTACGTTATTATTAGTGGGAGCGGGACTTTTTTTAAGGCAGGAAAACGCTTTCCTTTTCAGGCAGGCGATGTCATTTTTGTTGGCGCAGGTAAAGTACATCGATTCGAAGACTTTACATCAGATTTTCAGACTTGGGTCGTATTTTACGGTCCTTTGGGTGGAGAATAAGTTTGTAGTAAACCGTACTGCTCGTATTGGTTTTTTAGATAGTACTGAGATTCAGCCATCTTACCTGAAATGCTATTGCCGTTAATTAGACCATTGATAACGCATTCCAAGTTGAATCGCGGTGTTGGTATATTTTTGCGTTAATGGATAAGCGTCCGTCGTAATAGAATTTGGTCGGACCTTAATTCTTGGACTAAAGGACAGGCTGAATTGCTCAGAAAGTTGATAAGACAGACCAATTCCAGCGAGCACGCTAATTCCTACGTTCGTTTTAAAAATATTCTCCTTTTCTTCGGCTAATTTAACCGGTTCTCCCGATGCGTTAAAAAGTTCTCCTTCGGGTGCAAAGTTTATATTCATAGCAACACCAGATTCTAAGAACAAGCTAAAATCTCCTCCTTTGAAAGTATACCCAACCAACAACGGAATATCAATCATGCGATAGCTGTTGTATACTTTCTTTTTGTATTCCAAAATTTCTGTAACTTCTCCCGTACCGTATACTTCCATTGGCACACCATTAACATCATAAATAATTTCTAGCAATTGATTGTCATCCAAATAGGTTCTCGTTTCTATAAAGTCAAAATCAAATCGTTCATTGATTTGCTCATATTCCAAACCAATTTTACCGTACAGACCAGAATGATGTTCCATTTTAAAATCCAATCGGGCAGCTAAAACTTCGAGGCGTGTCTCAGAATTTCTACGTAAATCTAACAAACCTTGTGTTTCATCTGATTTAGTCGCTAAGGTTTTCAAACTACTCCCATAAATCAAATTCAAACCCACCGAGTACTCAAAAGCATTACGAGCATTCGTCCGATCGGCTGCTGCCCATACGCCGGGTTTGATGGCATACACCTCCTCTGAGGCAAGTGTAGGAAGCGTTAAGGCCGGTAATAAACTAAGTATTTCTCTATTGAGTTTATTGTTAAATGACTGGCGATTAGCTGCCGTAGTTTTTACCGGACTAACTGCCGTCAAACCTTGGGATTCGCTTTCCGTTACACTTGTTGTATTTAAAATAACATCAGAATGCTTTTTTGCTACTACCACTGGCTTAACGATATTGGTCGTGTTTTTTGCTTGGAGTTCCGTTCTCACCATAGTGGTCGCTTGAGTAATTTCAGCAGGATTAGATGCTATTGGCGTAGCAATTTTTTTCTTTCTTGTTGCTGTACTTATTTCTAGTTGATCCGCCGCAATCCTATTGCCTTCAATCTTGGCTTCGGTAGTCTTGACCGTTGGAAGGATAGTCGACGTCGCCAGATCAATTTGCTGCTCCGCAAACCAGTAAGATTTCGTCGCGAGTAATCCTCCTAGCAACAATACCATAGTTGCCCCCCACATCCAAAAGAGCATCCCTTTTCGACGAGTAGGTTTTTCGTTTTGTGCCACTGCAATTTTTTGCCACAGGGCTTCTGCATCAGTTGTAGACTGATGGCGATAAACCTTATCTTTCATGAACCGACCTAACTTATCTTCAGCCATGATTCTTGTATTTTTTGATTATTTAATTTATTGCGTAAAATTGTTTTAGCTCTCGATAGATTACTTCTTGAACTAGCTTCTCGAACGCCAATTAGCGCGGCAATTTCTTTGTGTGAATACCCTTCAATCACGTAAAGGTTAAAAACTTGGCGATACCCATCGGGCAAAGTAGCGATTAAAGCCATAACATCTTCTGCCTCCATTTGATCATAAATGGTAGGTAGCAAAATTGGATCTTGAAACTGTTCTACTAAGACCTCCTGCTTCATAAATTTACGGTCTAGTTTCTTCAGTGCCGTATTGATTACAATCCTCCGCATCCACCCTTCCAAACTTCCTTTCTTTTCGTCAAATTGATCAATCGCTTTAAAGATTCTCATAAAAGCGTCTTGGAGAATATCTTCTGGCCCCAAACGTTCCGGAGTGTATCTTCTACTAACGGTTAAGAGCATGCCACTATATTGCAAGACCAACTCCCGTTGGTGCTTAGGATTTCCTTTTTTACAACCAATTAGCAACTCTTTTTGCGTCATTGTAGAAAGATAAGTAATTATTTAGAGCGGAGATAATCAAATTTGCTTAAAGCCTCTTTTCATTACGAAGCATTTCTTGCTTAAGCTTTCATTTATATTGAAATTATTTTAATGTAAGTACCAAGACTAATTAACTTCATACTCAAAAACGTAGCAAGATAAAGTTACCTTGCTACGCTTTGTACACGATGCCTTTTAAGACATTTTCTAGTTATCTCTAATTGCTCTGAATGCTCCTGAGACTGGACCAACAACGCCATTAATCTCTGCATTTCCAGAGAACGTTCCTTCGATGATTTCGCCAATCGCTCCAAATTCATTAAGCGTAACGGTCAAATCCGTACAAGGCTGACAAGTTGCCGTTACACTTATATTATTAATCTCTTCTGTAAACAGTAGAATATAATCTGGATTCTGCACACCAATGACAGGATCCACTATTCTGATGGTTGGAAAACCAATACTACCGTTTGGAATACTTCCTGAAATGAAAATATCATCATTTCCAGTTCCAGAAGAATCTGCCATCATTTGACCATATACTTCTACCATCGTCGTGACCGTTCCATCAATATCGTAGTAAAAATACTCTTGTGCTACCACGTCACAAGCCGTAATTGTTCCTGCATCTAACGTAGTTAACCCTGTAATATCATAAGTAACTTCATTACTTTCAAAACCACCTTCAATGTCCAGACCAACTAAGGAAATACTTGTGGCAGAACATACAGATAAGTCAAGTAAAAAAGCACCATTATCATCCAATGGAAGAATACTATAGTTCCCATTAAAGCCAACTTTCACATAACCATTCATTACAGGATTACCGTCGCAGTTTTCTAGCGAACCTGTTACGGTGATATAACTAGAAACTGGAATAACACCAAGAATTGAAATATTTGTATCCTCTGAGAAGGGTCCGATATCTTCAGTATAAATAACATTACCACAATCGTCTTTCACGTTCAAGGTCAACAACTCATTTTGTGGTACTTTACCAAAAAAGTTTCCATTTTCATCCGTAAAACCATACCCTACAGTATTCAAGCCTGGTACTACGATTTCTACACAAAGCCCAGGAATTCCACCACCATCTCCTTCTCCGATGATCGTTCCAGATAATTCAATTAATGGGAAAGGTGCATCACAATTCCAAAAAGAAAAGTGACTTACTTCTCCAACGTACTTATTACCTTGCAACGTTGCACTTCCTTCTTCTACCCAATATCCAGTAGTTTCGTCAAAGTGCCACAAAGGAATTGTAGCTGGTGCATTGGATAATAATCCACTAGGAACAGGCATTTCAATCGTAGCCAATTGGTTAGTGGCCATTTGCAGTGCTTGTCCTGCATCACCAACTAGTTCTACACCGACCATTCCGAAAGTAGCTAACTGTACGACTTCGTCTGCACTATTTCTAGCGCGCAAATCCCCTGGCATTTCTAATAATAAGTTATCGCCTTCTGGATTAAGCCATTTAGCGTATACATTTACCGTTCCGTCGTAACTACCTCCCGCAGCCAAGGCTACACTGTTGGCAGGGAAAACGATCGAAGCACCATCGGCAGTTGTTACCGTCGCACCATCTGCGGCGTTAAAACTTGCGGTCAGTGTTCTAGGCAGTAACATAATTTTGGTAATCGATTCTTTTCCTTGTTTGGGCTGTACAAATTTAGCTCCGAGGAAAAAACCATCTTTTTCTACTTTAATCAATGTTCCGTATTCATCCATACGGATATTTTGGAAACTAAAAACACCATTTTCATCGGTGATAATGTTTTCTCCGTTAACGAGTACCGAAGCGCCTTCGATGGCATCACCGTTTTGGTTGATGACCAAACCTCGAACCGAAGCATTAACAATAATTTCAGGGGTGACGACTTGTTTTTTGGAGACGACCAACTCTTCATCTTTACGACAAGCCGTAATAACGAGGGAACAGACTAATAAAAAGATACTTATTCTGAATAAAGATTTCATTTGTCTTCATTTTTTTTGCGACGAGCATGGCAGAAGATAAATCCTTCTGCGAAACTTTGTCGATGTTAAAATAATTTTTTAGAGACAATTTCTTATGTTTAAGTAACGAGAATCTTTAGCGCAATATATCATTTTCCGTCCTAAACTAAGTGTCTTCTATTGGTAATACCCGCTGAGTTGAAAAAACGTTGCGTAGGTTAATTTTTTATGAAAAATAGTTGATCAACCTCCTTGAGAGATTGATCAACTTTGAACATAGCAATTTATATGCTTAGTTCTCAAATTTAGCTTATTCTTCCCGCACAACTTCGAATCCTCCTGTTACGGTAACGTCTACACCGTCGTCGTCAACGGTACCCGCAAAAGTTCCCTTTACTAACTCGCCAACTTCACCAATTTCAGTGAGGGTTAACACTAAGTCATTACAAGGCGCACAAGTTGTTCCGGTCAAAGGGTTACTAATGATTAGGTTAATTCCACTGGGAGTATTCGTTCCGAGTACAGGATCATTTACCGTCATAATAGACGTTCCAATTGCGACTCCTAAGGACCCTTTAATAGTTAAGACCATAGTACCTAATGTAGTAAAAGATTCTACTAAAGTAGCAGTGGGAAAGAAAGGCGTAATCACATTCCCTCCGTCAATTTGATAATAGAAATCCTCTTCAATTGGTTCAACGCAAACCTCAATAGCGCCTGCATCTATTCCATTGTTTCCGGCAGTTATTGGAAACTCCATGATTTCGCTTTCGTAATACGTATCAAAATCGATCCCTTGAATTGTTAAATTCCCAGTTGTACCTGAGTTACTACAAAAAACAAGATCACCACTAAAAGCACCATTCTCATCTACCTCAACTATTTGTCCCCAATTGCTACTATGCTTCACTTTTACGTAACCATTAACCAAAGGAGTGCCATCACATTTGACTAGCGTTCCTTCGAAGTGGAGATCGTTTATTTCCTCCTCAGCAAAGCTAAGCAAAATCGTAACATTAGGATCAGCATCAAAAGGACCAACAGTAATTTTATAAGTATTAGGAAACCCACAAACATAATTTCCAACCGAAAATTCGAGTAGCTCGTTTTTTGGTACTTTACCAGAAAAATTACCTTCTTCATCGGTGTATTCTCCTCTCGTAATACCACTTGAAACAACTTTAACCACCACTAATTGATTAGGCATTCCTAAACCGGAACCTTCGCTAACGACTTTTCCTTCAATATTTACTAATTCGAATGGAGCATCACAATTCCAAAAAGAAAAGTGTCCAACTTCTCCAACGTAAGCATTTCCTTGTATACTCGCACTCCCCTCTTCGACCCAATATCCTGTATTATCATCCATATGCCAAAGCGGAATCGTAGTTGGAGCACTTCCTAATAAATCACTAGGAATTGGCAATTCAATTGTTGCCTTTTGAGTTCCGTTGAGTTGTAAGGGTTCTCCTGAAGCACCTTCTAATTCTACTCCGATCATACCAAAGGTTGCTAATTGAACAAATTCGTCTTGCTCATTAATTGCTCGCAGATCACCCGGCATTTGTAGCGTTACGCTGCGATCACTTGGATCTAACCATTTGACATAAGCCTTAACCGTTCCAGTATAAGTCACACCATCATCCGTCTGGATCGCATTGGCAGGAATATTTACTTTAGCACCATCCATTGTGGTAATATCTGCTCCCTGTGTTGCGCTAAAACTTGTAGTCAAAGAGCGTTTCATCAACATCACTTTGAGGTAAGCTTTTTGATCAGCCTTCGTCACTACTAATTTTTGAACGGTAAAGAAGCCAGCTTTTTCGATTTGCAGAACAGCACCCAAACTATTCAAGGTTTTATTTCTAAAACTAAATACTCCATTGCGGTCTGTATTGATCGTTTCATTATTCAGCGTAATCGACACTTCTTCAATGGCTTCACCATTTTCATCAATGATTAGACCGCTGATGGATGCAGTTACATTTTTCTGAGGAATATTGATTTGATTTCCGCTAGTACTTTCTAATGGTTCATCTTTCCGACACGTCGTGAAAAATATAGCACACAAACTAGCAATTAAAAGGAATTTTAAGGTGTTTTTCATCTTGTTTTAGTTTAACGTTTTTATAAAAAAAATAGTATTATGCTTACAGATTCACTCTGAACTTACCTGATACTGCCACAGGTACACCATTATCATCTACCGTTCCACTGAAGCTACCTTTAATCAAGTCTCCCGATTCCTCTCCAAACTCCAGAACGGTAGCCACTAGGTTCTCACAAGGATTACAAACCAATAATGAATTAGACGTGTTAACCAATCTCATATTGGAGACTGCATTGATCCCAAGTGCAGGATCCTCAATGATTAGGTAAGGAGAAACTGTTCCTGCAGGTCCATTCACGGAGACGAATAAATTGGGTGGTGTTCCTGGAATCGTTACGGTCATCAAGGCGAAAGCAGAAGTAATAAAGTGGGTTTCCCCTCCTTCTATTTGATAATAGAAGAATTTCGAGTCGAATTCTTCGCATACCTCAATCGTGCTTATATCAAGATCAGTTTGTCCCGTTACGATTGAATAGGAAGTAACTTCGCTTTCTAAAGCTGCATTGAAATCTATTCCTTTCACCGAAATGCTGGTGGGGATGTTAGTACAGAAAATAAAATCTCCAGCGAAGTTACCATTATCGTCCGTCGAGAAAATACTACCGAGCGAATTATTGTCATTCACAATTTTTACGTAGCCATCAACTAAGGGATTTTCATTGCAATCGACTAAACTTCCCGTTACGTGTAAATAATCAAGCCCATTGGTAGGAATAGTTAATAGTACTGATAAATTAGGATCTGTAGTAAAAGGACCGACGGTAATTCCGTAAGTCGTCCCACAAAAAACATCTTTTACCGAAATATGTAATACTTCTCCTTTCGGAACCGCACCGGAGAAGTAACCGGCTGCATTCGTAAAGCCTATTCCGACCCTGCTTTCCGTGTCAATCTTAATCTCAATTCTTTGATTGGGCATTCCTAAGCCTGTATCTTCATTGAGGACTAACCCTTTCAAAAAAACGGACTCAAAAGGAAAATCACAATTCCAAAAAGAAAAATGCCCAACTTCTCCCACGTAAGTATTACCCTGCAAACTTGCTGTTCCTTCCTCTAGCCAGTGAGCAGTCTGTTCGTCAAAATGCCACAAAGGAATTGTATTTGGTGCATTTGCTAGTAGGTCTGTAGGAATAGGCATTTCAATACTCGCTTTTTGACTTCCATTGAGTTGCAGCTCTTCTCCGGACTCGCCGATCAATTCTACGCCAATCATTCCATAAGTAGCCAGTTGAACCAATTCCTCTTGTTCACTAATTCCTCGAAGATCCCCCGGCATTTCTAGCACTAAATTGGGAGCGGTGGGATTAAGCCATCTAGCGTAGACACTAACCGTTCCATTGTAATTACTCCCCAAATTCGTTTGGATAGCGTTGGCAGGAATCTTAACCTTAGCACCATTTAGCGTTTGAATAGTTGCTCCTTGATTGGCTTGAAAACTAGCGGTCAATAGCCGTTGCATTAACATTACTTCTAGGTAAGCTTTTTCCCCTTCGTCGGTTCTTACCAGTTTTTGAACAGTAAAGTAGCCTTCTTTTTCAAAGCTAAGCACGGCGCCATAACTATTAATTTTTTTATTTTGAAAATTAAAAACACCATTTCTATCACAAGTAGTTGTTTCATTATTGAGGGTAATGAGAACATTTTCTAAGACTTCCCCTTGCTCATTGAGCACCCGTCCCATGATAGAAGCGGTGACCTCTTTTTGTGGCAGTTCAAATTGATTTTTGGTGGTGGTAAGTCCTTCATCCTTTCGACAATTTGTAAAAAAGATGATGCATAAGCTGATTATTAGAAATGAAGTTAAGGTATTTTTCATCTTGTTTTAGTTTAACGTTTTTATAAAATACAAGAGCTCATAATTTAAATCACAATCCGACAGATCGATGGTGAATGACAGACCTTGTTCATTCCTCAATCGACGTATTCGATTAATGGTCAATGATTTCAGCCGCTATCTGCTGCTGATTCAATTTTTTTAAATTGGCAAGTAAAAAATGGTTGGTTGAAATAGGTGTTTTAGTATTGTGAAGCTTCGTTAATACTTCCCTATTTATTGACAGCAACGAGTAAGCATTTTACGACAAATCTCACTTCACGTAAAAATCTTACTATAAGTATATCTATTTTCAGCATAAAAATGCTGCCTCAACAATTAAAATTAATTAAAAACATGACCGTCCAGAGGGAATAAAGGAGTAAGTATTCTACTATCCATTCAGGCAGAATTATCCTTAATAATCAAGCCTTTAGAAAATAAAAACCAATAAATCTGGTGCGCTTTTTTTTTATTAAAAAAAAATATTTTTTGTGAAGCGCTTGAATTGAATTTCTCTTTTCAGGAGCTTTGAGTAGATTCAAAATTAAATTTATCAATCCTGATTACCCAAACCAAAAAAGCATTCTGAAAAATCAGAATGCTTTTAAGCAGCCGTGAGGCTAAGGTCTTAGATTATGTATATTTTATTTAGGCTCCTAGATAGTTTTTCAACAGTTTACTTCTAGAAGTATTTCTCAACTTATTAATGGCTTTGTCTTTAATTTGTCGAACACGTTCTCGGGTTAATCCGAATTTTTCTCCGATATCTTCTAAAGACATAGGATGTTCTACACCAATACCGAAGTACAATTTAATGACATCGCATTGTCGATCGGTCAAAGTGCTCAAGGAGCGGTTGATTTCGCGACTTAATGATTCATTATATTCTAAAGACTGGTCGGTACCCGGAGTAGTTCCATTTTCTAGAACATCGAGTAAAGAATTATCTTCTCCTTCTACGAAAGGAGCGTCCATGGATACGTGACGAGCGGCAACGCCGAGCGTAGTTTCTACCTCATCGGTAGGGATCTCTAATAATTCAGCTAATTCCTCAGAAGAAGGCTCTCTTTCATATTCTTGCTCTAATTCTGAAAAGGCTTTATTAATTTTATTAAGGGATCCAACTTTGTTTAAAGGTAATCGAACAATTCTTGATTGTTCTGCTAAAGCTTGAAGAATGGATTGACGAATCCACCAAACAGCGTAGGAGATAAACTTAAATCCTCTAGTTTCATCAAATCTTTGTGCTGCTTTGATTAGCCCCAAATTTCCTTCGTTGATTAAATCACTTAGAGATAGACCCTGATTTTGATACTGTTTCGCGACAGATACGACGAAACGTAGATTAGCTTTGGTCAATTTTTCTAGTGCAATTTGATCGCCTTGTTTAATTCTTTTGGCTAAGTCAACTTCTTCTTCTGGTGTTAATAGATCTACTTTTCCAATTTCCTGTAGGTACTTTTCTAGCGACTGACTTTCTCTGTTTGTGATAGACTTCGTGATCTTAAGTTGTCTCATGCAAGTAATTAATTTAAAAGTTTACAATAGTGGAATACGGTTACTCTTGACTGAAAGTCGATTTTTCGGGATGTCTCATTAGATCTGTGATGGGATTAAAATAAGCAAAAATGCTCAATCGCGGGATTGGGAATTTTTGTTCATAGTTTTCTAAAATGTCTGACGTGATTAACTAGCAGTTGCTTATGGTTCTTAAAAACTGGTATAGATATTGTCTAAGAAGGATACTTTTTACTGTTAAACACAAGTACAAAATTAACCTAATTATAACTTAGAGTCAATAGCTAGTTTAAATTAGCCGTAATTAATAGGTAATTTGAGTATAATTCAAGTTTAAAGTGGGTAGTAACTATATATAAAATGCAATTTTTAGAAAATAAGTTCAATTATTTGGAAAAATCATTTTTTTATTTTTTATTGCAGGTAATTGAAACGATAATATTCGGTTTCAACTATTTAAATTCTTGATTATCAAATACTTTCGAAAGTACCTAAAGGTATATTAGAAATTGCCATATTCAAGCTTTACCAAATCACTAAACTCTTGTACATGCAAAGAGTACAGATCAACTTGGAGTTCCTCTTTAGAGCTTCTCCTACTATTTTATACAAATTTTTAACGACACCTTCTTGCTTAATTCGTTGGTTTTGCGATGAAGTAGACATTCAGGACGATACCTTTACCTTTGTTTGGGAAGGATCCGAAGAAGTAGCTACTCTCATTGACGACATCGAAGAAGAACGGATTCGTTTTAAATGGGATGACGCCGACGATGAAGAAGAATACCTTGAATTTTTATTTTCTCGGTCTCCCGTCACCGGCGAAACGATTCTAGAAATCATTGATTATTGTGATAAGGATGAGATTCCAGATCAAACATTATTGTGGGAGAGTCAAATCAAAGTCTTACGCCAAGAAACGGGCGGTTAAACTATTTTCAGCACTTACCCTAATTATTCATTTATAAAAAAGGAATTTAGCCATGGCTAAATTCCTTTTTTATTGGTTTCTATTAGCCTATCTTAAAAATATTCTTAATCGGTACACAAAGATTATAGAACTAGCTTTTGCAACGGGCCTAAATATAGCTTGACCTAAACTGTTTAGACCATTCAAGCAAGGCAGTTCTTCCTCCTACTTAAAACAACAGTGGAATTCAACTTCCGTTGAATTCCACTGCGACTATAAAAATAAGATAAGATCAAGTCTGAAGACTTAAAACTTAGTTCTTAATAATTCTATCTGTTACTTTTTCTACCCCATTATCAATGGTTAAGAAGTAAATACCATTCGCTAAGGCGTTAATATCCATTTGTCGAGTATTAATACCTTTTACCGCTTCGTAACTTTCGCTAGAAACTACTTTTCCAACAACATCTGTTACCAGAATAGAAACACGTTCTGCTT
>JBGCFY010000219.1:0-50812 GCA_045110315.1 Saprospiraceae bacterium | reverse complement strand
ACTTTCTGTTTTGAATTCACAATGAAAATGAGGTTCGTCTAATGCTTGATAATCATTTTTGTAGTAACTCATATAGTGCTTGATATCACCTCTACTGTAAGGGTCAATATACACCGTTTCTTCTGCCGTTGTAATCATTGCATGGAATCCACGATCGGTCCAATCCATTCTTGCTTTGATGAGTGGGTTTCTTAGACTTACACCTAGATAGGTTTTGATTGTGGGATATTTATTGGAAAGCTCCGTATCCATAATGGGGGATTCAACAAATTTAAATTCTTCTAGTTTTCCATTTGCTAAAGGAAGAGTCAGCGTAGCAGCAGTAACTGACAGAGGCGTTTTTTCTTCAAGGGGAGCCTGCTGAAGTTGTTCTTTAAATTTTACAACGTCGAGTAGATAGGATTTAAATTTTTGTGGGATAACCATTCTTCTAGCATTGGTTTTGATTGATCGATGATCAACGACTTGCCAAACTTCACCGTTATCGTTTGCCGTAAGGGATTGACCTTGTGCAAAGGGGGAGAAGAAAAGAGAACTGATAATAACGAAAAGCCAAGTAAAAGTAGATTTTTGCATGTAGGATAATTTAGGTCTAGAGTGGGACAGTAACTTTGGTAAAGGACTAAGACAACTTAATCGTAATTCAGCTTTGTCTTGATACTTAAAAGCAAATGTCTTTTTGTTGTTGTAAATAATGGGACAATACTAAGCTGTTTGTGAAAAACAAAATGGCTGTTAAGGGAAGAATTGTGACGAAGGAAAGTTATATGTTTTTGCAGGTTATTATACGGGATGGGAATAAATTGTTTTTTTAATGTTTTTTTTGAAAAAAAATATTAGGTCACTCTTGTGTGTAGGTTTGAGACTTAAAGTGGAAGGTTCCTGTCGTTTTTTTTTAATAGAAATATTGTCACATAAAGGGAATGGAAATTATGTTTGGTATCGGGAAAGAGAAGCAAAGTGTAAGTGCAAATAAGAAGGATAAGTAATATTGAAAATATAAATATTATAATTTAATATCCTGTCACATCTAGCTTAACGTAGAATAAAATTGTGGAGGACTTGGTAACATACTTGCAATTATCGCTATTGAGTATAAACACAAAAAAACTATTTTTCAATATACGATTGATTTCGTGTATTACCCATTTTGATCGTCCCCCACGATGGAATTGAGAGCCGTATTGTTCTCAATTTTTTTTGATCCTAAACAGATAAACATGCAAAAAAATCAACTACAAGCACTATTGATAGTGTACCTTACTTTAACGCTTTTCTCAAGTGAACTTTTAGCCCAATGTACAACAAGCTATAATTTTGCTTGGGATAATGGAGCAGGTGTTGGTGAAACTTGGTTGCCAGATGATGTATCAAGAACCTACACCAATATCGGAGGAAGTGGCGTAAACGCTACTTTAGTTTTAACTGACCCAGATGGTCAAAACTGCGATACCGGTAACCCGAGTACCTTTGCCGACTATACGGAAACAACAGGAGGATATGGAAATGATGTACTAACTTGGCAGATGACTTCTACCAATAGTAACCAAGAAGTAACGTTTACCTTTACTTTTACAGAGTCCATCTTTTTAGATGATTTTGCTATTTTTGATTTAGATAATAATGGTGATGATCCAAATTTTTTGGGAGAAAGTTTTCAGGATGAATTATCGGTGACCGCCTCCAAGGGAGGAGTGGATGTGCCTGTAACGTTAATGCAGCACCCCAGCGCTACTGCTTCAATTGTAATTATTTCGGGGCAATCAGCCAAGTCAAATTATGTAGAAGGAGTGAGCGGAAATGTTGGCGATACGGATCCTAATGGTGCTTTTGTCGTTTCTACTAGTACGGGGATAGACAGGCTGGTGTTGAGTTATTCTAATGGTCCAGAAGATGATGGAGAAAGTGATGATCACGCCATCAAATTTCCTGGATTTACTTTTTGCAAAGCACCAGCGGATACGGACTTGGATGGCATCGCTGATATAGTAGATCTTGATGACGATAACGATGGTATTTTAGATGAGATAGAAACTTGTGGTGCCGTTAGCGGAGGCGGTAATGTAGATATTAATGTTGAAATTCAACTAGACGGATTTCCAGGAGAAACGAGCTGGACATTATCTGATGGAGCGAGCACAGTTGCTTCTGGCTCTGGTTATAGTACGGCAAATGCTTTTATTGATCTTACCTATAATTTACCGGCAGGAGATTACAGTTTTAATATCTTAGATACTTATGGCGATGGACTTACCGATATTGGTGGCTATTATCAAATCAAAGTTGATGGTAGTATCGTCGTCGGACCAGTCAATACGACATTTTCTAATAACACCAATCCTTTTACCGCGGGTATCGCAAAATTTGCCTGTCTCAGCGGAGATCCTGCTGGCGATGCGGATAATGATGGTACAGTAAATTACGCGGATAGTGATTTTTGTACGTTGAATGCCAATGGTGTTTGCACTTCTTTAGATACAGACGGTGATGGAATACCGGATTTTTTAGACTTGGATAGTGACGAAGATGGCTGTTTCGATGCTAACGAAGCGGGACACAGTGAGACTGTTGATGGTCTAGGAGTTATTGATGGCGCTTTTGGAGATAATGGATTTGATAATGATTTAGAAGATGTAGATACTGGTGCTGCCGCTGCTAATTATACGGTAGAAAACACGAGCGGTAGTGGAAGTGCAGATTACCAAGATAGTGGGGAAAGTTCAGCTTGTACACCTCCTACGGATACGGATAATGACGGAACACCAGACCTTGTTGATGTTGATGATGATAATGATGGTATTTTAGATACGGACGAAGGATATTGTAGTGATCCTTGTACTCCCAGGGATACAGATGGCGATAGTGTACCGGATTACTTAGATCTTGATGCGGACAATGACGGGATTGCTGATATTATCGAAGCAGGTGGTGCCGACGATGATGGGGATGGAAGAGTTCCTTACCCAACTTCTAGCGATCCAACAACGATGGTAGATGTTGATGGTAATGGTTTAGCAGACATCTATGATGTCGGAGAAGGAGGAACAGCAATTTCTAACCCAGATACAGATGGTGATGGTCTAGCAGATGCAATAGATTTGGATGCAGATAATGATGGTCTTGCAGATATTGTAGAAGCGGGTGGTGCGGATGATAACGGTGATGGTTTTGTAGATGATTATGATCCAGGAGATCCGAGTATTCCTTCTGCGTTTGATAATACAGATAATGATGGCTGGTCTCCGCTCTACGATGGTGATGCTGCTAATGATGGAACGACTACGACTGTAGGGGACGGTACAAATATGTTTGCGACCACGGATTCGAACGATGATGGCATTCCAGAAAGTTATAGCAATGGTGATACGGATGGAGATGGTCGCTTAGATCATTTAGATTTAGATGCAGATAACGACGGTATTGCAGATATCGTAGAAGCGGGAGGTTCAGATGATAATGGTGATGGTTTTGTAGATAATTATGATCCTGCAAGTCCTAACACATTTGACACAACTGATGGCGATGGCTGGTCTTCTTATTATGATGGCGATGCTGCAAATGATGGTTCCGCTACAATGACGGGCGATGGTGATGTTTTGATTGAAACCTTTGATTCTAACGACGATGGTTATCCTAATAGCTACCTCACAGGAGATTTTGATAAAGATGGTCATCTTAATCAATTAGATTTAGATGCAGATAACGATGGAATCGTAGATATTGTAGAATCTTTAGGAACTGATATTAATGGCGATGGGATGGTTGATGATTATAATCCAGTGCTACCGAATACTTTCGATAACGGTGATAATGACGGTTGGTCGCCAACGTATGATGGTGACGCAGCAAATGATGGCGCTACAACTACAACGGGAGATGGTACTTCTTTAGTAACTACGGATGATACTAATAACGATGGATTTCCAAATGATTATATTTTAGGCGATGCTGAAAATGATGATCATCCGAACTTCTTAGATATTGATGCGGATGATGATGGAATCGTAGATAACGTGGAAGGACAATCTACGGCAGACTATACTTTACCTATTGTAGGTGCAAGCGCGGATACAGACAATGATGGTATTAATGATGCTTACGATAGTTCGATTGGAAGCTTTGGTGGAAGTGGTGTCGATAGCGATGGAGGCACTGCTACAGGAGAAGCTTACGATTTAGATAATGATAATACACCAGACTTTTTAGATGAAGATACGGATGATGATAATATTCCAGATATACAAGAAGCTTGGGATAATTTGATGGATGGGGATTCGAGAGCAGATGTTGTAATCGTAACCTGTGATGGAATAGACGTTGATAACGACGGTTTGTTAGATTGTTTTGATAGTGATATTAGTAATCCAACGGTAACTAGTTACGTTATTCCAATTAATGATAATGGTCATGAAAGTGGTAGCACTACGGGAGATAACCCAACGAGTGGAAGTACACCGGATGATATTTTTCCTGATAATGGTGGGATGAACACTGAGGCAGACTGGAGAGACACCCCAATTGATTGTGCAATCCCTCAAGTATACTACGCCATTTCGGAACAGGCGGCTGTGACCAATACAGATTACGAATATAATCCAGTAACAAAATTACACGAAGATGGTACTTCCTCAAAAGTCGTGAGGGCAACGGCTTACTGTGAACCAGGAGCAGATGGATGGTACTACTACTATAATCCATTAGAGCCAGACAATTACTTGTTTGCGATTAAGGATAATGTAAGTAGCCCTAACCTTGTTCCAATGTACAAATTAGTCGATTACATTGAAATTAAAGTTGCAGATAATCCTAGTGTACGCTACGTGCATGGCGCTGGAGAAACAACTTTAGTTATGGAACGAGATTGGAATGTTGCTTTCAAAGGGACTCCAACACCTGGGAGTAGTTTTGATGTGAAGTTTTATTTCCGACCAGAAGAAATGGCAGCGCTAGATGCTGCAACAACGAACGTTGTCAACAATGCTACGAATCCTGTGAGAAGTGCTTTGAAATGGTTTAAGAAGCCAGATGGTTTATCGGTTAGTGATATTCAATATGATGGAATAACTAATATGACGGACATTACCTCGAATGATCCAGTTGGGGTAGACGAAACAACGAACGGAAATACAGATGGTAGTAGTGGTACGACGGGTAATGGAAGAAATTATGTAGAATTTGTTGGCTTGACTAGTTTCTCGGGAGGTACAGCGATGACTAGCGTAGCGTATAGTGCACTTCCCGTAGAACTAAGCAGTTTCAGTGGTAAGACGCTTGATTGTCAAAACCATATTTCATGGAGTACTAGCTCGGAGAAAGATTTTAGTCATTTTGAAGTGCAGCAGAGTACGAACGGTCGCGATTTTGTCAGCATTAAGCAAATTGCAGCACAAGGAGGCGTAACGGCTCAAGTGTATCAATTCATAGATGAAAAAATTGAAAGGCTTAATTACTATCGTTTAAAAATGGTAGATGTCGATCAAAGTTTTGAGTATTCTGAAGTAATTGTTTTGAGTGCCGATTGTAACTTACTAGATGCTGATTTTACTGTTTTTCCAAACCCAGTGACCACCAGTAAAGGGTATTTGAATTTACAATTTGAGCATAAAGGGAAGCAAGCGGTAGAACAAACCTTTATGATTACAGATATACTTTCTAGAACATTAAAGGTCGTGCCAGTAGCGGTAGAAGCAGGCGAAAATAGTATTCAACTTGATATAAGCGATTTGCCAGCAGGCACCTATTTCCTCAACCTCAACTTATCGAATCAAAAAATGGTTTCGAAAAAGTTTATGGTTATTGATCAGTAACAGATTTGATAAATAGAGCGCAATAGATGATTGAATTCATCATGGGCAATCCAAAGACTTGGGTTGCCCTTATTTTTTTGAGAATAGTTTAAAAAATAAAGCCGAAGTTTCAAGAGTGAAAATTCGGCTTCATCGGTCTTTAGACCAAATTCGTAATACTTATCGCGCTTACTCAAAAACTAATAAATACGCATTAAGATTTCTTTTGTGAACCTAAAGAGGCAGCCATGTAAGCTCGATTCATTTCTGCAATGTTGGTCAGTGAAATTTCTTTAGGACAATCTGCTTCACAGGCTCCAGTGTTAGAGCACATTCCAAAACCTTCTTCGTCCATTTGATTTACCATTGCTTGTACCCGCTTACTTCCTTCAACCTCTCCCTGTGGCATGGTACCAAGGTGTACTACTTTCGCCGCGGTAAACAACATTGCTGAACCGTTAGGACAAGCTGCTACACAAGCACCACAACCGATACAAGCGGCAGCATCAAAAGCATGTGCTGCACGATCTTTTTCAATGGCAATGGCATTCGCATCTTGTGCCTGTCCTGTATTCACAGAAATGTAACCACCCGATTGAATGATTCGATCCAAAGAAGAACGATCCACTACTAAGTCTTTGATGACTGGAAAAGCTTTTGCTCTCCAAGGCTCTACGACGATTGTATCTCCATCTTTGAAATAGCGCATGTGAAGTTGGCAAGTCGTGGTTCCTTGGTTTGGTCCGTGCGGACGACCATTGATGACCATATTACAAGAACCACAGATTCCTTCTCTGCAATCATGTTCGAATGCGACGGGCACTTTTTTCTCTTCGACCAAAGATTGATTGAGTACATCCAACATTTCTAAGAAAGACATATGCTCATTGGCTTCTACTTGGTAGCTTTCTAAAGCACCTTTGCTAGCGTTATTTTGTTGTCTCCAAACTTTTAAGGTTAACTTCATTGTAATGCTATTTATTATGACTGCACAAGTTGTGCAATAGGTTTTAAAATAATAATTTGGACGGTTTGATAAATTTTAGTTTTTGCATTCCAAAATTTCCAAAGCATAAAAATTACTTGTAAGAACGTGTTTTCAACTCTACGTTTTCAAACGTTAATTCTTCTTTGTGTACTTTAGGATCTTGTTCGTCCCACTCCCAAGCGGCAACGTAAGTATAGTCTTCGTCATTTCTAGCTGCTTCTCCCTCTGGAGATTTGTGCTCTTCTCGGAAGTGACCTCCACAAGACTCTTCTCGATCCAAAGCATCAAGCATCATGACTTCTCCTAACTCCATAAAGTCTGCTACTCGCATTGCTTTTTCTAATTCGGGGTTAAATTCATTTGCGGTACCAGGCACAAAAACATCGCTCCAAAATTCTTTTCTTAAGTCTCTAATCAGTTGACGACCCTTCTTAAGTCCTTCAGCGTTTCGAGACATACCACAATAATCCCATACGATTTTTCCAAGTCTACGGTGGAAACTTTCTACCGACTGATTTCCCTTGACGTCGATTAATTTATTAAGGTTTTCTTGAGTTGATTTTTCCGCTGCGGCAAACTCAGGTAAATCCGTACTAATTTTTTTCGTACGAATTTCGTTTGATAAAAATTGACCAATCGTATAAGGAAGTACAAAGTAACCATCTGCTAATCCTTGCATGAGTGCCGAAGCACCTAGACGATTGGCACCATGATCGGAAAAATTAGCTTCTCCTACTGCAAATAAACCAGGAACGTTAGTTTCTAAATTGTAATCTACCCAAAGTCCTCCCATTGTATAATGTACCGCAGGATAGATTTTCATTGGATGTTTATATGGATTTTCTCCCGTAATCTTTTCGTACATTTCAAAAAGGTTACCATATTTTTCTGCGACTACTTCTTCTCCAAGCTTGGTAATCGTTGCTTTATCTGGATTGTGAATACCCCCAGAGTGTGCGGCAGATTTACCGTAACGCTCAATTGCAGAAGCAAAGTCAAGAAATACCGCTAAACCGGTAGGACTTACACCTTTACCTTCGTCACAAGCTATTTTTGCAGCTCTGGAAGCGACATCTCTTGGAACTAAGTTTCCAAAAGCAGGGTAGCGACGTTCTAAATAGTAGTCACGATCTTGCTCTGGAATATCTTTACCTTTTCTTTTACCTTGCTGAATGGCTTGTGCATCTTCCTTCTTCTTTGGCACCCATACCCGACCATCATTTCTTAAAGATTCTGACATCAAAGTCAGCTTAGATTGGTAATCACCCGAGACAGGAATACAAGTAGGGTGGATTTGAGTGTAGCAAGGATTCGCCATTAAAGCTCCTTTCTTTACTGCTTTCCAACCCGCCGTGACATTACAGCCCATCGCATTAGTGGATAAGTAGAAAACGTTTCCGTAACCTCCCGTTGCCAAAACAACAGAGTGAGCTCCAAAACGCTCAAGTTTACCCGTTAATAAGTTCCGAGCAATAATTCCGCGTGCTTTACCATCTACCACTACGAGGTCAAGCATCTCATGGCGATTGTACATTTCTACGTTACCCAAACTAATTTGTCGAGAAAGAGCTTGGTACGCACCAAGCAATAATTGCTGCCCCGTCTGACCTCTTGCATAGAAGGTACGAGAAACTTGTACCCCTCCGAAAGAACGGTTGGCCAATAAACCACCATATTCACGTGCAAAAGGAACACCCTGCGCAGCGCATTGATCGATGATATTACGACTTACTTCCGCTAAGCGATGCACATTAGCTTCGCGAGAACGGTAATCACCACCTTTGATTGTATCATAAAATAAACGATAGACACTATCACCATCGTTTTGATAATTCTTTGCAGCATTGATTCCTCCTTGAGCAGCAATACTATGTGCTCGACGAGGACTATCGTGAAAGGTAAATGCCTTGACATTGTAGCCTAGTTCTCCTAGCGTAGCGGCAGCAGAAGCACCTGCTAATCCTGTTCCTACCACAATAACATCAATTCTTCTTTTATTGTTTGGTGCTACTAGATTCATCGTAGACCGGTATTTTGTCCACTTATCGGCTAAAGGGCCTTCTGGTACTTTTGATTCAAGTTTCATATAAAATTAGATATTTGAAATTAGCGGTTAAAAAAGAAAAAGATTGGAATGATCGCGTACGCTAGCGGTATTATAATTGAAAATGCAAGTCCAATCTTCTGGATGAGTGGCGTATATTTTTTATGGTTAATTCCCAAAGATTGAAAGGCGCTTTGAAATCCATGCATCAAGTGAAAGGCTAAAGCTAATAAACCAATCAAGTAAGCAGCAACGATTAGTGGGTTACTAAAGGAGTATGCTACTTTTTCGTATAAATTCTTGACAGCAGCTTCCTGACCAGGATAGGTAACCATATTTAAGGCATCACTTCCTCCAAATTTCATCTTAAACCAGAAATCTCCCATGTGAATAAATAGGAAAGCCAAAACGAAAGTACCTAATAATGCCATATTTCTAGAAGCAAAAGAAGTAGTCTTGGTATTGCTGACCGCATACTTCGAGCCTTTTGCAGACCTGTTCTTTGACCACAAAATAAGACCTTGCACCGTATGTAAAACAATAAAGAAATATAAACCTATTGATACAAATTTGATCAAAGGGTTAGAAACCATAAACGCGGCATAAATGTTGAAGGCTTGACCACCGTCATCATAAAAAAGTTGCAGATTACCAATTAGGTGTACAATTAGGAAAGAGATGAGAAATAATCCCGTCAGACTCATAATTAACTTCCTACCAATGGAAGATGTCAAAAAGTTTGAAAACCAGCTCATAAGTTTAAGTCGTTTTGCGATGTTATTACATTAAGTGCAAAAGCATTTGCAGTACTAGCAAAGTATTTTTGTCGCCTTCGCTCAATATTATTAAAACAAGTTATGCTGAAAATAGTTGGCTGAGGATCAAACAAAAACAATCTTGATTTCAATGATTACTTTACCAGAAAGGATGAAATCAATGCTTTTTCTGTTTACTTCCTGCAAAGCTATCTAATAAACCTCATTTACTCAATAAAAGTTGAAGGATATGTTAGGTTATTGTTTTTATTTAGAATTATTCTAAAGAACGCAATTGACTGAAAGTCAGTAGGTTACTTGTAAGTCTGATTATTGGCAAACAAATGCTCAAATTTAAACCCGTAAAAGTGACTGAACTTGAGCCCCATAAACAAACTTTAATCGAGATATTTTGACTTAAAGCTTCTATTAAATGATTTCGTAAGGAAGATCAAAAAGAAAAAATTGTTTTAACCAAAGGAATAGAGTAATTTAGCCGCAAAGAACCCATCATTCTAGGCTTTGATGGTTCAAATCAATTAGTAGATGATTATTAGCTCATGAAGAAAATAGAAGCGATTAGTTTTAAACATTTTTTGGAGAAATTCCCTAAAATTGAACTTCCTGTAACCCTTACCGAAGAGTCTAGTCTTAGTTTTAGTCGAACCAATGATCCCCTTCCAGCTTTGATGATTGAGCAATTTTTGCAACCAATAGATGAAGGGGAAATAGATGATTACACGGAATATATTGCCTGCTTCAAAATACCGAAAACGAACTTGTTTCACGCAATCGTCTATTGGAAAGCAGGATTACTGAATTATGAATATATTCTAGCTACTTTTACTAAAAAAGGCGAATTAATTGATAAAAAAGTCATTGCCGGAACTAAATCAGATGGAAAGTCGTTAACTCAATCAGCAGCTACCATAGACGAAGATTGGATCATTTATATAGTGGGCGGTGTAGCGCTTCTGCAATCAACCAAGAATTACGAACCTACCTCTAGTCAATCCATTAGTTTTGAAATGCTTCCTTCTGGTCAAATTATTGCTGCTGAATAAGAGGGAGTACCTTGCGTACTTCGCTTAATAAAACATAGTTTGTTGACCGATTGAACAAAAAACAAGCATCGCGGAAAAATTTGCGATCATCAAGAAGTGCTTAACTATCAAAAAAGTTGGTACAGCAGGCTTCAAATTTCAATCTCAATCGTTAGAACAACTACAAAAAAATTATAAAAAGGGCTTCCTACCTAAAAAAAATATTAGGAAAGCCTACTGCTTACGCTTGCGCAGAGAAGTTATTTTAAACAACTTCGTAAGAATATTCAACATATCCCAGCCTGATCAATCATCAAAATACCAACCTAATGATTGCTAGTCTACAGCAAGAAACAAAGCAGGATATCAAAAAAAATTATGGTAAAGAAAAAAAAATCAAGCACTAAAGGAAAAAAACTAAGTGTGGGTGATTTAAGAAGAGAAATCACAAGAATGCTACGCCGCGATCCTAAAAAGCGGTTCAACGCCAAACAAATTATCAAAAAACTTAAGATTTTTAATTCAAGTAATTCTGTCAATGATGCATTGCAGAAATTAGTAGAAAAGAAGGTGCTAATCGCACACGAAGGCTACAAGTTTCAGTTGAGTAGAAATACTGCCGCAAACGGTAAGTCAAACAAAGAACACGAAGGTGTCGTCGATATGACGCGCACCGGAGCTGCTTACATCGTTTGTGATGACTTAGAAAAAGATGTCTACGTTCCTGCGAAATATACTAATACAGCACTCAACGGTGATCGAGTTAGAATATCTGTATTCGTACCGCATGGAAGGCGAAAGCCAGAAGGGAAGGTCATTTCCGTTGTCTCTCGTTCCAGAGATAGTTTTATCGGAGAATTACGCCTAACCAAAAAATATGCAACGGTATTTCCAGATCCGTCCAATAATATGCCTGTCGATATTTTTGTCAAATTATCAGACTTGAAAGGTGCCAAGGAAGGAGACAAGGTCGTTGTACGCGTGACGAAATGGCCAACCAAAGCGACGCATAGCCCAACGGGCGTTATCACAACGGTACTTGGTGCCGTTGGGTCAAGCGATATTGAAATGAAATCTATTTTAATTAATAATGGTTTCAATCTAACGTTTCCAGATGCCGTAATCGAACAATCGGAACGACTCGTTACGGATATTTCTGAAGAAGAAATTGCCCTCCGTAGAGATTTACGGGACGTTACTACCTTTACGATCGATCCCGATACCGCAAAGGATTTTGATGATGCCCTCTCAATACAATACTTAGAAAATGGTCATTGCGAAATTGGTGTACACATCGCAGATGTGAGTCATTACGTAGAACCCAATACGGCATTGGATAGAGAAGCGTACAGTCGATCTACTTCCGTATATTTGGTAGATCGCGTTTTACCAATGCTTCCTGAAAAAATTTCGAATGAACTTTGTTCGCTTCGACCACACGAAGATAAACGTACCTTCTCGGCTATTTTTACTTTTGATGAAAAAGACAAATTAGTGGATCGTTGGTTTGGAAAAACCTTGACGCATTCGGATCGACGATTTACCTACGAAGAAGCACAAATGGTGATCGAATTGGGTAAAGGAGATTTTGCCAAAGAAATTGAAGTCATGAATCGAATTGCTAAAAAATTGCGGAAAGCAAAGTTTAGTAATGGTGCGATCGCTTTTGAATCTGAAGAAGTTAAATTTCGCCTAGATGAAGAGGGAACACCAATAGATGTTTACGTCAAGGAACGGAAAGAAGCGCATATGCTCATCGAAGATTTTATGCTTTTAGCGAACAAAGAGGTCGCTAAGTTTATTGCTAAAAGAGCAAAAAGAGAAGTACCTTTCGTCTATCGAGTACACGATATTCCCAACGCAGAAAAGGTGGAAGACTTTGCACGATTCGCCGCAGAAATGGGCGTCAAAATGGATATTAGTACGCCACAAAAAATTGCGAGTTCGTACAACAAACTCTCGAAGGCAGCACGTACCAACGACGAACTGAAGGTATTAGAACCTCTGGCCATCCGTACGATGTCAAAAGCGATCTATACGACGGAGAACATCGGACATTATGGTTTGGCCTTCGAATATTATTCTCATTTTACCTCACCAATTCGACGATATTCAGATGTTTTGACGCACCGGATTTTAGAAAAAAACCTTGATCAAGTTTTCATTACAGATAAAGAAACGCTGGAAGATAAGTGTAAACACATCTCCTCGCAAGAGCGAAAAGCGATGCAGGCAGAACGGGAATCGGTGAAGTATAAACAAGTAGAGTTTATCGAAAAAATGGTCGGAGAAGAATTCGAAGGTGTTATTTCGGGGATTATCGAACGAGGGTTTTTCGTAGAATTAAAAGCCAATAAATGCGAAGGTATGGTCGGCTTCGATCAAATGGATGAAAGTTTTAATATCGAAGAAGGTCGTTTACGGATGAAGGGGAACGCTACGGGGAAAGTCTATAAGATGGGAGATTCGGTTACCGTAAGAATCTTGAGCGCAGATTTATCCAAACGACAAATAGAAATGGCCTTGTCAGAACAGTAATGGTATTTTGACTACGTCAATTGAACTGGTTTTCTAATAAAAAAATCTGTCTTCTTTCGGAGATAGATTTTTTTTATAGAAGAAGTTTGCAAAGCGCTTCTTTTGTCCGATTTAGATTAAGTGATTCTCCTTTTTAGAAAAAATTACGTTAGCCGAAAAATCCACGATCTTCGTCGAGAGAAGTTTCAAGCACTGAACTATTCCACTATCTTGTGGGTATCATATAAAGCAAAAGAAAAAAGCTAAGAAACTAATTCTATTTATTTTAGAAGAGGTAATTTCTAAATAAGGTTAAAATCTATTTTAGATTACTTCAAGAATATATTAGCTGTGAATAACTGACTTTAAGCCTAGATGAAGAACACCCATCGATGGCTTTTTTTTATGCAGTTATTTTAAAATGATATTAGCAACAACTTCTATTTACAACTGTTCCAAAATCCATTCTTTTTCAAGCACGCCGGAATGTCCTACTACTTCTTTTTTGAATTTTGCGACAGCCGCTTTGTCGTACTGATTTAAGCGCATCATTTTTTTGATATAGCGGAGTAGGTTCAAGTAATGCTCTTGATGATAACCAATTACTTTTTTCTTACGCAGGAGTAAGATTCTAAAACTTGCCAAGAGGTTATCGAGTGCGTTAAAAGCCTCCGTTTCGTAATACATTTTTAGCAACATGACCCGACTGTCGAGGTTGAGTAATAAATCACTATCATCAATTTGGGCGAGCATCGGCATTGCTTTTTCAAATTCTTTTTTGGTGAAATACAAACGCGCAAGATTATAATTGCGATTGGTATCACGGTGAGCAACTTCCAAAAACTCCGCATAGTCGTCAATAAACTTACGCACCCAGGTAAATTCATTTAAGCGCAAACCTAAGGCAACGATATTCTTGTAAGCAAAACGACTAAGGTGTCCATCAGATAATAAGGTTTGCGTCTCTAAGCCTGTTTGGTACAAATCTAAGGCTTCTCGGATGTACCGCTTTTCTCCCGAATTTAATTGCTTAATGCAAAAATTAATGGCAAGTAGCAGAAAGGTCGTTCGTTCTTCTAAAGGAATCGTCTCTTGCTGTGCTTCTAGGGCATTTCGGAAAGCACGAAAATTAGCCTCCGTATCATCCGTCAAAGCTTTGTAGCAGTGATAATAAAGTGCGATCAAAGGAATTTCTCGCATGGGATGATCTTTTAAATAAGTAAGGAGCAACGGCAAAAAACTAGCGTCGTAATCTACGTTAGAAACGGCACGATGAGATTCCATCAAACAAGCCAACCGCAGCTTACTAGATACCAAATAGATATCCAACGAAGCACCAACTTCCGCCAATTTATTCTTTCCCGCACGATCCAACGATTCCAACGCAGCGTACTTCTCCCATTTGACTTGATATTGGAAGTGATAATAGAATTGATCCTGAGGTAATTTTGATAAACGTTCTTCTGCCCTTCGGAAGACGTGTTGCAAGGGAAGTGCTAGTTTTTTTTGTCGAAAAACCGTAGCAAGATAAAGGTCATGTTGTATCGGCTGAGCTTGTAACGCCCGCTGTGCAAAAAGTTTTTCGATTTGAATGGTTAACAAAGATTGTAAATGTCGCCACTTGACAGGATCAAAGGTTTCCTTAGGAAATAAAGCGGCATAGCTTACCTCGGCAGTAGGAAATTCCTTTTTTTTCTGCTTTTTAATGGACAACATCCAGTTCCAAAGCTCTACTAGTTCAGATTTTTGATTAAAAAAAGGACTTTTAAGCAATTTGCTGAACGCTCTTTTCTCTATACCCGTCATGCTGTTGAATAGTGTAAATAGCTTATTTTCTGGCATTTATAATTTTTTTTATTCTTTTACTATCTGATAAATGTACAATTATGTAGTTGTATTCCAGCAAATATTGCGGCAAATTTGTAAAAGAAATCATCGCGAAGTGAAAATATCCATGGAAGGAATTACGAGACGATCTGAAAACGAGTCAGTATTATTTATTAATTGAATTAAAAATCATCATCCTATGAGGACGAATATTATAACTTTAGGCATTTTCTTACTGCTATCCTTTTGCACTCAAGCCACAGGGCAAGTGTGGGAACAACTCTACCCCAATATTACTACGGACCAACCTTCTTCTTCTGCCAAAAGAACAGTCGCTGCCGCCGACGGTGGCTTTCACGTATTAATTAGTTCTAGTAATGGAACTCAAAACTATTTGATGAAAGTTGACGCAGATGGTGAAACGCAAACGACGACACCAATTGGAAGCCCGACGAATGATGTTGCCATTGATCTATTAGAAACGGCAAATGGAGAGTTAGTCGTTCTATTGCTAGCAGGAAATACGCAGGTGGATGCAAACGTCAAATTTTTGAGATTTGATACAAATTACAATTTACTCCACGAGAGCCTTATCGGTACCATAGATAAAATAGAGCAGCCCCGTGACTTTTTTGAATTGCCCAACGGAGAGTTTTGGATTACAGGCTTAGGGGCAACTTTTCCCGCAAGGTCTTTTTTGGTAAAAGTGAGCGCCGAAGGAGCGCTTTTAACACCGTTTATTTATACTGGTTTTAATTATTTTTTGACTAAAAATACTTTCCCTACCAATACGGGAGGCGCGAAAGTAATCGGTTACGCTAGAATTAACAATACTGGCGATTATAAAATATTGCTAAACGAATACAACAGTAATGGAGATTATCTCAGTCAAATTGTTTACGAAAATCCCACAGGACAATTATTGCCAAATCATACCATTCAAACAAGCGATGGTGGATTATTGATCGCAGCTTCCATGAATAATGGGAACACTACGCCATTGTTGATTAAAACAGATGCGACGGGTGTTGAAACGTGGCGGAATGAGTATACAGGATTACCGGGGTTTTTATACCTCTCTAGCGTCGCAGAAAATATTACAACTTCTGGGTATCGCTTACTATACCGAGAGCAAAACCCGACACCTGTACAACACTTAGGAGTCATTAATACCGATGCACAAGGAAATTGGATTTGGAAAAAAGAGTACGCTCCTTTATACTTTAGTGCTGGAGAAAGTATCCTGAATTTACCAGACGGTGGAAGCCTTGTGAGTGGCCATCGAAGTCGACGAGCAAAAGATTTTTATGATTATGATGTTGTCCCTTATTTGGTTCGTACAGATGATTTTGGTAAAAGTTTATCAAGTGGTCTATTTGGAACAGTTGGACAAGATTATGATGAGGATTGTGTGAGCGACGACGTTGCCTTGGCAGCAGGTAAGTTAGTCACTGTTTATGAAAATGATTTCGCGGTGGCTTCGACGGAAGTAGATGCGATGGGAGATTTTTTCTTACCCTTGCAAGGAGGAAGCTATAAGCTAGCCGTAGACTTACCGAACTTCTTGTGGAGTTCTTGTCAAGATTCTATTGATTTAACCATAGCTGTTTTTGATACGTTGATTGGACCAGACTTCGTGATTGCGTACAACAATGAACCGTTAGATAGTATCTATGGTCATGTCTTTGAAGACTATGATTTAGATTGTGTACGAGATTCTTTTGAAACGCAGGGTTATGAGGGTTGGATTGTGCGACTTGATATGAACGAAGATGGGAACGGTGTTACCTTCCTAGATACAACGGACATTAATGGTTTTTTCTCTTTTAATAATCTATTGGGACTTACGAATGGGGCAACAGGGTTGATTTCTTTTCAAGCGCCAATTGGTACAGGGTTAAACTGTGGTATTCCTTGTTGGCAAGAATATGAATTTGGTCCTGTTATGGGCAATAGTTATGAAATCAATAATGGTGTACGATGTGATACGCTTCCTTTTTGTCCTATCATGTCAACGTCGATTGCTACGGATGAACTACGACCTTGTCAAGACGAAGTCTATAAAGTCTATTATTGTAATGTTGGTGGCGTTACCGCAGCAAATGCTTACTTGGAAGTAACACTTGATTCGGCTTTAATTTTCAATGGTTCAAGCTTACCCGTAGCAAGTCAAAATGGAAATGTATATACTTTTGAATTAGGAGATTTACTGTCCAATGAGTGCGGTACTTTTGATATTGACGTTTTCGTTTCTTGTGATGATCCAGTTGGGATGACTTACTGTTCCGAAGTATACGCGTATCCAGATTCTACTTGTGCTGGACCAAGTCCAGATTGGGATATGTCGGAGATTGAACTTAGTGTAGTTTGTGAAGAAGATAGTTTGACTTTTCATATTCAAAATATTGGAACGGGGAATATGGTAGCACCTTTGGAATACATTGTAATTGAAGATAATGTTTTGCTTTACAGTGTACCCCAAACTTTCCAGTTGGAAGCAGGACAGACGATGAGTGTCAAGTATCCTGCGAATGGTTCCTTTTACCGAATGCGAGCGGAACAACCTACTGGATTTCCAGGCTTGAATACACCGATTAGTTGGATTGAAGGTTGTGGTACTGGTACGCCTAGTTTCGGTTTGGTCAATCAATATCCTTTGGGTGATGAAGATCTCTGGCAAGATATCTTTTGTATCGAATCGGTAAATTCTTACGATCCAAATGATAAGAATGGTTTTCCTAGAGGTGTAGGGGAGGAGTTTTATATTGAGCAAAATGAAGCCTTAGAATATATGATTCGCTTTCAAAATACAGGAACGGCCGATGCTTTATATGTAGAAATTCGAGACACAATCGTGGTAGAACATTTAAACTTGCTGACGTTCCGGCCCGGTGCTAGTTCACACGCTTATACTTGGGACATCGAAGGAAACAACGTTGTTGTATTTAAGTTTGAAAATATTAATCTTCCTGCAGAAATGGAAGACGAAGAAGGATCAAAAGGATTTGTAATGATTAAAATGGAGCAGCAGCAAGATTTACCAATTGGTACAAAGATCAATAATCAAGCAGCAATTTATTTTGATAATAATGCACCAATTATTACGAATCAAACATTACACACGATCGGTGAAGATTACCTCTTATATACTTGGACGAAAGACTTGCCAGAAGAGCAATTGAAAACAGTAAAGGTCTTTCCAAATCCAACGCAGCAGCAGATCGTAATTGACATCCAAGATTTATCAGTGCAACATAATTTGCGCATTGAACTCTATGATATTTTAGGTAAAACCGTGCTGCAAACAACTTTTGAACTTCGCCAAGCGATTAGTTTAGAGAGCTTAACCAGTGGAACCTATTACTTCAAAATTTATCAAGATCGTAAGTTGGTTGGCGTAGGAAAAGTAATCAAACTATAGCTAGTTTTTTCACTAAAAATAAAAAATGAATCACCTGCTTATCTAGGTTACTCGTTAAGAGGAATTTTAAAATAGAACAACAGTTAATTTAATTCTGCAAACTACTTAAGTAGTTTGCAGAATTAAATTAACTAATAACTTGAAAGCCTTTTAAGCTTCTACTTCGTTAAAAAGCCTCGCCAATGCTCCGGCATTGTCTGTGTTTTTTGCCTCGTTCAAGCTCAAAATTCTTTTCAACTTATTGTAAACTCAATTTCCGCGAACTACTTAAACTCTTTTGACGAAGTACGAATAAATGGCGATGTAATAAAAAAGCCTAGAGGAATTTTTTCCTTTAGGCTTTTTACTTTTTTCTAAAAATAACTGATCACTCAAAAATAATTATTGCTTAACAAGCTTAATCAGTTTTTGTTGCCCCTCTATTTGCAAACGAGCGATGATCATCCCCGTGGGTAAATCTAGTCCAGTCAATAAAACGCGATGTTTGCCTTCGACTTGTCGACCACTCAAAAGTTGGTGTAATAATTTTCCTTGTACATCGTAAAGTGCCAAGTTGATGCTACTTACTTTTTCTAATTGAAAATTAATACTACTATTGTCTTGGATTGGATTGGTCGAAACAGAAAGTTGTAATTGCTCGTCTAGCAACTCTTCTTCAATACTCACCGGAGGCTCAAAACCAATAAAAGCAAGTTGGTTTCCACTGTGTGGAATAGCTAAGGTATCAATGGCTTTGGCGTAGCAAATATCTGCAGGGCTTGCCAATCCTGAGATTGTAACTGTTTCGGGAGCATTTGCAAAATCAGCATCGTATTTGCTAATCCGCGTTCCACTCGACCAATACGAAATATAATAATTTCCTTCATTGTCTTCATCAATACCATCGATGTTCCCATACGGCGTCGTCACAAGATCACTAACGGAATTATCGCTAAGGTCAACCGCTTGGATTTTAGCATTGTTTCCCCAGTTGACAAAAATGAGTCGGTTATTATCGCCATTATAAACAATGCCATTAGGTGTCGTTACGGTATTAGCGACGATGACCTCCGTACTAGGATTCGCAAAATCAGCTACGTTAATCTTGTGAATCCTACGTCCACTAAAATCAGTCACGTATAAATTTTCATCGCCATCGTTAGTCATTCCATTCAAAAACATAGCACCAGGAATACTAATACTCATGACTTGCATTTCGCTGGTCAAATCGTATCCAATTACAGCGCTTCCTTGAATGACGAAAATGGTATTCCCTAATACTTCCATTCCGTAGCTAGCAGCGCCAGTTCCAAAGAAATCAAGACTGCCATCACTATTACGTGCAATGATATTACTACTATTGGAAACCAAAAAGCGATTTTGAGTCGGATCGTATTCTACACTCTCAATGTTTTGCAAGGTCTGTGCTTGTGCAAAAGAGAAAGAAATTAAAAAAAAGAATAAGGAGAGGTACTTCATATTACTTGGTTTTAGAAAATGAAAAAACAGCTTCAGTATATTAAATCGGCTCCAATGTAATTCTTTTCGAGTGATTCCAATGAAAAAAATAATACTATGTTTTTTGACGACAAATTTTTGAATAAAGAAAAAGAAGTACAGCTAAGCCTAAAACTGAATATTCACATTCAAACAGCAGCAATTTTTTTAAATACATATGCTGAATATTTTTTAATCCTAAATAGAACATTTGGCTTAATAAAAACAACTTCAAAAATAAGATTTTACCAATGTTTTGCCGTTTGTATCCCTTTGTTTAAGAAATAATATTTTTTAAAACACGATGTACGCTATGGGTAGTTGATTATAATGAGTTATAAAAATGGATTGGTTTTTGTTTTGAATAAATCGTATTTGTTTTGTTAAAAAAATGATGAAAAATTATTGATTTACAATTATTTTGTTTTACATTTAAGAAATATTGGATGAAGTCGGTTTGAAATGATATCAGCAACCTTCGTTTGTAGCTATCAAAATCTACCTTTGAACAACTTCGATAAGAGAATAGCACTTTACCCAAAAAGATCAATTTTAAATAAAAATCCTAACTACTAGTACCAGTTAAGGACAGTAAGAGCGTGTGTCATTTTTAAAATTATTTTTTAAATAAAATAGTATGACATTTAACATTCAAACAAAACGAAAAAAAACAATTAAAGCATTTCCTATCGTTGTATTTTTAATAATGATGAGTATGAAATGCACGGGGCAGCTTGGCTGGTGCAGTACGCACGATAATATCCTTCCGTATGATGCCGCTACACTTGGAATGACAGAAAATGGTCCTTTTTACTTAAGGGTGTATGTTCACGTGATTAGAAAAAATGATGGAACGGGTGGGCAAAAGAGAAGTAATATAAAGAAAGCATTAACACAGTTAGATTTAGCCTTTAATCCACAAAATATTTATTTCTCTTGGGACTGCAATGTGGATTATATTGATAATTCGTCTTTGTATAATCAAAGCGACATTTCAGGCGCATTTAGTATCAATAATCATGCGGATGGGATAGATATTTACTTAGGGCCAGAGAAAGATTTTCCGCTTGCTACGGGAAGTGGCTTAGCCAGTCAGATCGTATCCGGCGAGTTTTACGTTACGGGAAACTATTGGGATGCACCTTATCAAAACTTGTCTGAAACGCCAGTTATCGCTCACGAGATGGGGCATTGTCTAGGTTTAGTACATACCTTTAATCCGGGAGGGGGACAAAATTATGTCGTAGATCCAAATTGTCAAAATAGTGAAATCTTTACGCCACTCGGCGATTTTGTTTGTGATACTCCGGCAGATCCTAATATGAATTACGATGTCTCCGCTACAACTTGTACTTGGAATGATTCGGGCGTTGATAGTCAGGGAAATCCTTTTGATCCAGATGAAAAAAATATCATGGCTTACAGTCACGTTGATTGTCAAAAATACTTTTCTGCGGGGCAAGGACAATTAATGCGGAACCTAATCGCTAGCGAACCAGTATTGATGGCATGTGTAATTCCAATCAACTATCAAGACTATGAATTTACAAGTTCCACTACCATTCCTGCTGGCAATTATCTCATAGACGGAACCCTAACGGTTGAATCGGGCGTAAGTTTAATCATTAGCTCCGGAGCGATCCTCTCTTTTACCGAAAAGGCTAAGATAATTGTAAAACAAAATGCGAAGTTACGATTGGGAGGAACCTTGACAAGTAGCTGTGGCAAGCGTTGGAAAGGTGTGGAAGTTTGGTCTGATGCTAGCCATTCGCAATACTTTGATTATACTACCTTACAATACCATCAGGGTAGTTTTTATGGTGCACCCACAGCGTTGATTGAAAATGCTGAAACGGGGGTGCAACTGTGGGGACCAACACCTGTGGAGGGAGGCGGAATACTCTACGCCAACGGAATGACTTTTAGAAATAATAAAGTAGGCGTACAAACGGCGAAGTATGAAAATTTTTGGGTGTATCCTTATCCCCAATCTTGGCAAGGCAACCCAAGTCCGTACATTGCTAGATTGACGGAGTGTAAGTTTCGTGCAAATGAAAACTATCCTCACGACGATCGATTTATTTTTATAGATTTAGTGGGAGTGAATGGAGTAAAGATTACGGGCTGTTCTTTTAAAAGCACTTACGAGCCATCGGTGAATAAATGTGATGATTTCAACCTTGCAGATTTTGGCATCGGGATCTTCGCCAACAATGCAGGGTTCATCGTCGCCGCCAAATGCCTCAAAGCTTCCACCGCCGCGTATTGCGAGGAATATGTTCGCTCGGAGTTTTCGGGGCTAGGCTTTGGTATTCACAGTAATGCCATTTCTGGGAATCGACCATTTACGGTCACCCAAGCAGATTTCGAACGCTGCTACGTTGGTATACACATCAGAGAAGTAGATGGCGCTACGATTTTGCACAATGAATTCCGGATGGGAAGCTTACCGAGTACGGAATGCGTCGAAGATCAAATTGGTCTTTCGCTCACCCGCTTTATCAATGGAATCGTCTGCGAAGAAAATACTTTTCTGGAAGCAGCAGATGGAACTGTAAACAGCATTGGCACCAACGCCGTACTAACTTGGGAATTTAACAATCAAATTCGTAGAAATCGGTTTCATAATTTAGATTATGCACACCTCGCCGGCGGTCGCAACGCAAATTTTACGGGTAACATAGCGGGGTTACACTATACTTGTAATACCCATACGGACATTAAAGCGTACGACTTTTTAGTCACAAAAATCCCAGGGTTTTCGCCGAATAATATTCGTAAGGTGCAGGGCTTGTATAAGTCGGCTACACAAATTTTAGCTGCTGGCAATCATTTTTCCTATACTGGTTTACCTTTGGATAGCGATTTTAGGAATGAAAGCAGTGCAACAATATCAGCCGTCGACTATTTCTACTTTCCAGAAGGTTTAAACGAGGAACCACTAGCGTTTTTGAATATTTCGACGATTGAGACTTTTGAAAATACCTGTCCGATTAATTACTGTCCTCCACCTTGTTTACCTGATCCCGTACTAAATCCCGAGAACATAGCAGCGCAAAAAGAAAAATTTTATCAACAGCAAAATGCGTATTTCGTAGCTAAGGTAGCCTACGAAAAAGCGGTAGGAGAAGGTGAGAAAGAAAAGATGAAGCAACAGCTTGATCAACTGGGCTTTATATTGCAAGAGCGTGACCAAACGGTACAGTTGATATTGCACGAGCTCATGCACGATACGATTCATTTCAATCGAGATAGTCTGCGTGCTTGGTGGCAAAACTTAGGGACTTACGCTGCGGATTTAACTTTAGCGGGAGATTATCTCGCTACGGGAGAAGCTACCACCGCTTTGAACATTTTGAATGCGGCGCCCAGTAAATATCAACTGACGGGACCTGAAATAGAGGATCATGCGGCGGCGCTAATGATTTACACGTTACTTGCTGAGAAATCTTTGTGGGGCTTAACAACAACCGATTTGCAATCGATTAAAAGTATTGCAGATTTGGGCGAAGGATATGCGGGTGGTTTAGCGCGTAGTATCATTGAATTATACAAATTGGATCATTATCCACCAATCTATCAGTTACCCTCTGCTTCCAGTCAATTTAAAAAGACGATTGAAGCGGTGAAAAATAGTGATTTAAAAGTTTTTCCTAACCCTGCCAGCAATGAAGTAAACTTTAAATGGGAAAGCACTTCTGGTGAAGCGCATTTGAAAATATATAATAACACCACTAAATTAATTTGGGAAGGGAAATTTGCTGCGAGCAGTGAGCAAATCGAACTAGATATTAGTCCCTTTCCGACCGGAATATACTTTTATCAATTAATTTTTGAAAACAATAACAATCCATATGCTGGAAAATTGATGGTGATTCGCTAACTTTAGTACAAGTATCTTAGCTGAGCCCCTAATTAAACAATAGTGAATCGTTTATCGATCAGAATTGTTGGTCGCAGCTAGACGAGAGCTAACAAATTAAACAAAATGAAAAAGATAGTACTTTATTTGCTCTGCTGCGTCCTGAGTGAGAGTGTCGCTCAAGACTCAGGGTTTACTCAATCTTACGAAATGGAAGTGGTGGGTGCCAGTTTTCATAATTTAATGTTGCAAGGCGATACGGTCGTTTTGGCGGGCACCGCCAAGGTCGACAGTCTCGATCAGTGGGGCTTATTATTTGCACAATTCGATACACTCGGGAATTTACTTAATCATCGGGTCTATGCGGATACAAGTGGTGACCATTATGTGTTTGAGCGAAACTATGGCATCATCGCGAGTTCTGACGGTGGTTACGTCATGACGGGCAATCTTTTTTATAAGAATTGGGGCTTTATGGCAAAGTTGGATCGGAATGGGGAGTTAGAATTTTTAAGAGAATATCCAGAAGTCGATATACGAAATTATGCGTTTAAAAATGTGATTGAACTTTCTGATGGCTATTTAATAGCAGGTACGAAACAAGTAAGTAATTATACAAGGAAAGTATTCCTTTTAAAAACAGATTTAGCTGGGCATCAATTATGGGAAAAAAAATACGGTGAATTGAATGAAGATTTAGCTTTAGTTAGTGCATCTGTAGAAGACGAAAATACTTTTTACATAAATGCATCAAAATCCAGCTATCCTTTTCAGTCTCAATTTATAGAAGGAGAAGATTGGATGCAGGGCGAATTAATAGCGGTGGATAGTCTTGGGGAAGAAAAGTGGATATGGAAAAACGAGGTAAATAAAGAAGCCTTTTATAACGACTCTCAGCCAACAGCCGATGGAGGATTACTCTACGGTACGGGCGAATTTGTTATCCAGAATCCATGGACTTGGGCGTACGATTTAAAGGTTGTCAAAAGAGATAGTGCCTTCAACGAAGAATGGTCGCGGTCGATGACGACGAATTTAGCAATGGGTAATTTTCTTCACGACCTGAAAATAGATGCGGACGGAAATATTATCGCCCTAGGAACGTGGCAAGGCGAGGGCGCCAACTTTCAAGCTACGTGTTTATACAAACTATCTCCCAACGGTGATAGCATCTGGACGCGCTGTGATACGATGTATGATCCTAGCTACATATATGACTACGGAGAAATCGGTGGTATCGTCATTTTGCCAAGCGGAAGCATCATCGGTGCGGGCAAAGTAAATCGTTACGATCCACAACCGACTCGCTCGCTGGGCTGGCTGTACAAAGTGACCCGTGATGGCTGCCTAGAAGATTTGTGTGCATCGCCCGTAGTCTCGACGAGGATTCCCAATATCCCCAAAGTTGAACTTTATCCTAACCCTGTCCAAGATAATTTACAAATCATTTTTCCCGAAGAATTTGATCTTTATTTGTACGATGCCTTAGGACGGGAACACCGCCGAGTCTTAGGTCAACGAGATCAATCTTCTATGTATTTAGGAAACTTGAAAAGCGGCATTTACTTTTTAGAATTGCGCACGGGTTTCACCAAACAGGTGCGGAAAATTATAGTGGAATGAACGTAAGTTGTTTTATGAAACAACTTCAATGCACTAAAAAAAGCCTTAAGAGAAATGCTAGGTTAATTGTAAAATAAGATACTATCATCTTTCCCTTTGGTTGAATTCTTTTTTGTGCTCGGTTATAAAAAAGAATTCCTGTATTTCCGCCTTATCATAAATTAAAGCAGCTCCAAAAGCATCAAGGAATTCTTTAAGTGTGCATGATCTTTCATTCCCGACAAAGACTAGCTTATCATTGGAATATTGCCGCCTGCCAAAATAATTTTAAACTTTTTCATCAACAGAGGGTAACAATTAAAACTTAAAAAGTATAAAGAGTAAATCAGAGCATATTTCAATGCGCGCGCTTACTACGTAGTAATTTTCTCTCTGCTCTCCTTTATTTAAAAACAATTTTGAGTCATTGGTCTCGGCACACTGGATTGTCGCGAAGTGTAAAACTGGTCACCCAACATTAGGTGATTAGCCATTGGCATGCCTTTACTCAAAATTACGGTTGCCATTTTTATTTATTAATGAAACTGTTGCTAAAGTGATCCCCAAAAGAGCTTAGTGCAGCTTTCCAAAAAACTAATTAAATTATGAAAAAGTTTTCTCGTTTATTACCCTTAAGTGCGTTTTTATTGATGCTGCTAAGTGTAGCTATTTTCTCTTGTCAAAAAACGGATATTGCTCCCGTTAATGAAAAAGATCTAGCACAACAAAACCCCGAATTTCAATTGGATGCAGAACCGATTGACGAAGATTGTGCAGGCTATAATTTTATTCCTTTAACCGAAGATGAGTTTGCAATGCTAGAAGAAATGGGCATTGATGCCTTCTGGGAGGAAATGGGATTTGACGAATGCAAAGATTACGAAACGACTTCTGGCGATGCACAAAGATATTGCAATTACAAAGTCACTAGAGTAATTAGAAGACCCAATGCTGGTCCTCCCGTGGGGCATAAATTTTGTGTAGTTTGTCCTCCTAAGTGTGCAAAAGGTGGTATCCTCTGGAATTTCAATGGTTACCGAGCAAAAGCCGTATTAAACCAAGGTGGTCGAAATTGTGCTTCTTGTTTTGGCGGTCCTGTTTATCCAAGACGTAGACGTTAAGCGCGCTCAATCGCTTTAGAAAGTATAAGATTATGCTTTTTTAAATGTCTGTTTCCACAAGTAAAGTGAGAACAGGCATTTTTATTTCGCATTCAAATTTTGTAAAATGTATTTAATTACGTACCTTAATCTTGTCTAAAATTCTAAACGGAATCATCGACTTCAGATAGGATCTCATTTCATACGCTTGCAAGCTACGTTATCCATTTTTCGATAGATTCAATTCCAAATCTTTTATTAATCACCATACTTATTTGAAGGCTCTGCCTTTCGAATGAGCTTTCGCGTTAATGTATTTCTTCCTGAGGAATGTGTTAAAGCTTAAAGTCTATTCGCGAAAAAAATAAGTGTAAAAACACGTTTAGAATTATGAAAAATAACTTTAAAATTCTTCCCTTCGCAACGCTTTTATTATTAGCCGTTTTATTCATTTTTGCTTGCCAAAAAACGGAAGTTACTCCCGTTGAAAAAGGAGTTACCACTGATGCTAATCTGAAAACGTTAAGCGATATTGAACCAGAAGACTGTACCGATTTGTTTTTCTATCCACTTTCAGACGAAGAGGAAGAAGAAATTGAAGCGATCGGACTTGATGCCTTCTTAGCAGAAACGGATTTAGGAGATGGAGATGATTACGCTTTACAGCAAAGTCAGACGGCAAACGATTATTGTAATTATGTCGTAGTACAAGTGCTCAATGAAGGTGGCGGTGGTCCCAGTAGTATGTATGAATTCTGTGTAAGTTGTCCACCATTGTGTAAAAAGGAAGGAATCCTATTCAATGCATGTGGTTATAAGGCGCGTGCCTTACGGGAATTTATGACCGGTCTTAGTTGCACAGTTTGCTTACCTGGGAGAGACAAGATTAAAAGAAAAAGGCAATAATTTTATTTCCGATGCTAGGTCCTTACTTGAAAGCTAACTGCTAATAATATAAGTTCTTATTTTTTCATCAAGCTATTTGAGTACTCCAACTCGAATAGCATTTAAAACCTATTTATCATGAAAAGAATTACCCTCACTTGCTTAAGTGCAATGGCGCTAGTTTGCTTTTTTGCCTTTACGGCAAATTTCAATGTTGAAGTTGATTATCATAAAATGGTAGACGAAGAAACTCGGTCGGAGTATCTAAGTTCAACATCTTCTTCCGCGTTAAAAGCAAATTTACAAAGTGTTTATTCCTCCGTATTTGATGAGATCAAACAGGTTGATTTACATCTAGGAATTGATCAAGAGTATGACTATTACTACAATGTTTTTGCGGTAAAAGATGGTGAATTATTCAGCCAGAAAGTTCTAATTTCTGAGGAAATGGCTAATCGAGAAGTATTTCCTAATCGAACTAGTTTAGGCTTAGAAGAAACGACGACTGTAATTCCTTGCTATCTGAAAATAAAACTTGTACGACCTTTCTTGTTTAAGATCACCTGCACAGTAGATAACCCAAAAGCAGCAATCTGTGGCTATTCTCCGTCGGGCGGACTTTGTTCTTCAAATGGAGATATTGATCCAATTCTATTACAAGATTAAACGAGGTTTTAGCATTCAGTTAAAACTTATGTTATCATGGATTAATACTAAAAGCGTTCAGGCAATTTTTTTGTCTGAACGCTTTTGTATTGAAGCTGTTTTAAAACAACCTCAATACAATAAATTGACTTGGGTTAGCACACTTTGCTAACAAATCTCTAATAATCAATTCGATCCATCTTCGCATCCCATTCTTGAAATACCTTAACTGCATCTGGCTGCATAATTTGTAAGGTTTCAATTTTACGATCTTCCAAGGGCAACGGAATTTCTTGATACAAAAAGTCATCATCAAAATCAATATCCGCCGCATCTTTTCTGGAACAACCAAAGAAAATTTTCTTAGCTCGGGACCAATAAATAGCACTGAGGCACATTGGGCAAGGTTCACAAGAACTGTAGATAATGCAATCTTCTAGTTTGAAATCTTCTAAATTTTTGCAGGCATCCCGAATCGCAACGACTTCTGCGTGCGCAGTCGGGTCGTTGGTAGACGTTACTCGATTATTTCCTCTACCAACAATTTTTCCATCTCGGACAACGATTGCGCCAAAAGGACCTCCTTCGCCACTTTCCATTCCTTTGCGTGAAAGTGCAATTGCTTCTTGCATAAAAGCTTTATCTTCTAAAGTCATATTATTTGATTTACGTATTTGATATTCTTTGAATAGAAGGAAGTTTTAAAATAACTTCCTTTAATAAGGTAGGCGTAAAAAGTTGAACTTCGTACATAAAACTAAGCATTTTAAGATAAAATATTATCTTTATTGAGTTGAAGATTTCAACAAACGCAAAAAAAGAAAACTCCTTCATTTATGGAACCCATATTTACGAGCGACGCAGTTGTCCTAGGGATATTAATCTCTATACTCGCGATTATCTTTTATACGTCTAGTTTGGACCAAGCGGGATGGAAAAAATTCTACCGTTTTGTACCTGCTTTATTACTTTGTTATTTTGTTCCTGCCTTGTTGCACTGGCCCTTAGGGCTGATCGCAGCACATTGGTACGACAATAGTTTAATTGATTACCTCAAGGAGGCGGGCTACGTTTTGGATAGTGGAATGTCTTTTTCCGAAATTGAACAATGGATTAAAGACAATAATATTAGCGGTACGGAGAAATTTCAAAAGCATTCGCAATTGTATTACGTTGCTTCTCGCTTTTTATTACCAGCCAGTTTAATTTTACTATGCCTAAGTATTGATCTCAAAGGAATTGTGAATCTTGGTTCCAAAGCCATCATCATGTTCTTCGCAGCAACGCTTGGTATTATTTTGGGTGGCCCCATTGCCTTATTTATTGTTTTAAACGTGTTCCCCGATATCATTTCTGCTGAACCCGATCAAGTTTGGCGAGGTCTTGCTACCGTAGCAGGAAGCTGGATTGGTGGTGGCGCCAATCAAAATGCGATGGCCATTATTTATGAAGTAGATGAAAAACCTATTTTTACGACCATGATTATTGTCGACGTCGTTGTTGCCAATATCTGGATGGGTTTTTTATTATATGGTGCTAATATGTCGGACAAAGTTGACGGTTGGTTGAAAGCCGATAGTTCTGCCATTGAAGACTTAAAGCGTTCGGTCGCAGAATATCGTGCTAATATTGCACAAATGCCTACCACCACGACGCTCTTTATGTTGATGGGGATCGCTTTTGGAGGCGTTGGATTAGCACATTTTGGTGCAGATACGCTTACGCCATTCATGAAAAATTTTGCAGATACCCTCAATGGCTTAAAATTGAACTCCTTGATGTCTCACTTCTTTTGGTTGATTGTAATTGCGACGACGGTAGGCTTGACCCTTTCTTTTACCAGGGCACGAAAACTAGAAGGCGTAGGTGCTTCCACTTGGGGCTCTATCTTCATCTATGTTCTAGTTGCTACAATCGGAATGAAAATGAATGTCGGTGAAATCCTGAGCAACTTAGGTTTATTTGCCATCGGTATTATTTGGATGCTGGTACATATCACGGTCTTATTGGTCACGGCAAAAATCATTAAAGCACCTTTCTTTTACGTTGCGGTGGGAAGTCAAGCCAATATCGGAGGTGCTGCTTCTGCACCAGTTGTAGCTTCTGCTTTTAGTCCTTCTTTGGCACCAGTTGGAGTATTAATGGCGGTACTAGGATACGCACTGGGAACCTACGGTGCTATTATCTGTGCAGAGATTATGAGTGCCATTGCCGCCGCCGCTGGTGGTTAGCTTTTCTAATAAATTAAGATTAGATAAACGTTAGTCTTTAACAACCATCCCGAATTTTCCATTTGCTGAAAATTCGGGATGTCGCGTTTATAGCTCCGCTTTTACTGATTCGGTAATTTTGCAATCAAATCATCTCGTAGTCTTGGCGCTAAATTTTCACACTGATTCGTGAGGGCTTTCTTTAGCGTTGCAGCGTGCAATTTTTCTTTACTGTGATTTAATAAGGTATTTTCCGAACAAAGGATTACTTTTTTAAAAGTCTTTTCTGCTTCGGGCAAACGTTCCATCAGTGCTTCCATTTGCTGGTTTTTCTTGAGTTGTTCCAGCGTTTGATTCAATTCTATCGAAGGCTGAGCACAAGCGCAGACTTTTTCTGCGAGATAACTATAATTAATTTTTCCATCTGCGGAAGTTCCATCTTCTTTTGGCGGAGACTCGCAGCTGATAGCAAACAAACAAATTAGAAGGATCGAATACAAGTACCAAGATTGCATAACTTTAGGTTTAAAATTTAGTCTTTTAATTAAGAAGTTGTTTTAAAATGGGGGTTGAAATTAGTTGTAAGCGCTTGGTTTTCAAGAGGAAGCTCCATTTTTTTTCGTAGCCATAGCTGCGGGGAAAAAAAATAGCTGAAATATTGGAAATCAATGGCTGGCAAATAAATCATCTATCTATTTTAAAACAACTTCTCAGTGCTAAGAATGAATGTCTATTATTTCAGAATTATCTAGCGTACCACCAACTCATTACCCGCGCGCCAAGCTTACCTTGTGGCGTATAGTCTTTATGATTGTATCCTTCGCCTCCTTCTAGGTTGGGAAACCATTTCCAAATAAAACCACCTTGCCAATAAGGCTCTTCCCAAAAAACGGTAAAAAGAGCATCCAACGCGTTGGCTTGAGCTTGCTCATTAATGGGCAAACGATTAATTTTACCTTCTAATTCCCAGTTTTTGCCCGCGCATCCATCTACACTGAGATAACCATATTCCGTAAATAAAATTGGGATTTGTTGCTTTTTATGAAAATGTCTAATTTTTTGAAGAGTGGGTTTCCAAGCTTTTTTCAATTCTTTCACCGTCGGCGTTTTGCTTTCCGTCAACGGAAAATAAGCATCAATTCCCGCAATGTCTAGCGCATCCCAAATAGGAAGTGTTTCGTAAGAATCCCAATTCGCAGCGTACGTGAGTTTACCCTGGTACTTCCCTCGAATCTCGCTAATGAGTGCCCGCCAGTAAGCTTCTCGCTTGCGCACACCAATCTTAAACTCTGTACCAACACAAAAGACTTCTACCTTGTAAGCAATCGCAATGTCAAGCATCTCCATGATATATTTCGTATAATCTGCTTCCCACTTTTCCCAATCCGCCTCGTGCTCAAAATCTAACCCACCAGGCCAACTCCCCGGAATGTAAACTTGTGGTTTCAACATAATTTTTAATTGCTCTGCTTTGGCTAAGGCAATCGTTTTTTTCACACCTTCCGGTTTTTCTCCCCACCATTGATAGTCCGCAATGTTGTAGCGCACGGTCGGTTTTCCAACCCTCGTATAAGCTAAGGGGACCACGGCAATCCAATTCGCGTTTACCTGCTTGACGGCAGGCATCGGGTTCTTCGCAAAAGGTTGTGGTGGCGCTACGAAATTTACCCCTTTCATTTTAGCTTTTTCTTCGTAGGAGGACGTTGTCGTTTGGGATGTGGAAATAGGGTCCATTTTTCCAGAATCAGTGGTAAACCATCCTAGTATGAGGAAGAGGCAACTGGTAACTATCATTTTCATAAATAGGGTATTGTTTAAAATTTGAACTTGTGTGAAGGTAGTTTTAGTCGTAAGTACTTACTTTACTAAAGTTATTAGGGAAATCTACTTACTTAGCTTCAGTCTGTAAAAACAATCAACGGCTGCGGGTCAGGACAAATTCTCTGATACCGAACAGCTTCTTTCTTAGATACAACGCCGACAAAGTCTCCTTCCATATTCAGCATATCTAAAATTACTTGAAAATGTAAATGAGGAACCCAACCTCCATTTTCATCACGAGCTCCCATCTCCGCAAAATTAGTCCCTTTTTTGATCATTTTACCTTTTGTTAGCCCTTTTAATGAAGCCTTACTCAAATGCCCATAAAGACAATAAAACACCTTTCCATCCAATTCGTGCGCCAGAATAATGGTTGCACCGTAATCCAATACTTTGTCATTGTATTTAAAGCTATGGACAATTCCATCAAGTGGCGCAAAAATAGGAGTACCAACAGCTGCCCATAAATCAATGCCTAAATGGATGCAGCGACTTTCTTCACTCGATTCGAAATGAGGACTCGTTTGATAGAGCAAACGGTGTTCTAAATAACCGCCCATTGCGATCGTAGCTTTTTGTGCCATCAAACAGCTATCAAGGTATGTTTGTAATCCTTCGTAGTGCTGTACATCGAAATTTTTAAGCACAACATTATCTTGTGCAAAGCTGATCCTACAAACATTTTCGGCTTTAAAAGTAGTTCCTAAGATCGGTGCACAGTTCATGGAATGGTTGTAAAATATATCAGGGAAAGACATAAGTAAATAGTTGTTTAGCTTAGGTTGTTAAGTGAATTTATCAATGAAATTCGATTTTCGTGTTAAAAAAACCGAATTAAAGAGCATTTTATTGCTAATTTTTATATGAAATAAAGTTACTATTGAAAAAATGGCAAAAATGATAGATTTTTGGTTTGTGTAATTGAATTTTTAATACGTTTTAGTTTGTTTTATTAGGTATATTGTAATAATTATAAATTTTTGTTGAAATATTTGCATTAAATAGCCTTTTTGATTTAAATTTGTATTATCAAGATTAGCAAAGTAGAGGAAAAGTTCTTTATTTAAAATTTGATAAAATCATGTGAGGTGATGAAACTGGCAGCCATGCCCTCTTGTCTCGAGGGTGGGGAAACTGGGATAAACGCAGCATAAAGGATTGACCGCAATTATTTGTGGTTTATCGTGTATGCTCTGGCTAACCACTCCGTGAAGGTTCGACTCCTTCTCTCACAGCAAAAAGATACGTAAAGTATCTACTAAACAAGAAGCCCTGATAATCAACATTTATCGGGGCTTTTTTTATTAAGAAATATTTAACGCTTTTTGCTAGACCTTTCTTGGTGAATTTGCGTTTATAAAGTAGTTAGACGATACAGAACCAAAGAACTTCATCATATAACTTCACCGGTTGCAACAAAATTGACCGTTGAATTTGTTAAAAAGAATATAAATCGTAAGAAAATTTTAAGAATTGATTACCTAAAAGTAGCAGCCCCCTTCCAAGATGTAAAAATAAAACATGAACTAAGTGATATTTTTTTTCTTGATTAAAACTAGTGAGAGTAGTAAGAAAGGGGCTGCCTTTTAAATACGTTGAGTCATTAAACCATAATAATTACGACCCTCAGCAGCTAAACGCTGCTTTATATTCCTTTTTTTTCGTATCCATTCACAATTTTCTTCAATTGATCTAAGTGTAATTGCTTTTTTGGTGCTCTACGAGCTTGATTCGTCTCGGTAAAAAAAGCATGCGCTTCCAAAAAATTTACCTGAATCCTATCCCAAGTTGTACGATCTTCTAGAATATGCTTTGCTTTCAATTCTTCAAAAAGCGTATCACCAATACTTTTAAAGTCATCTCGACCGAGATAGTCCAAATCGGCATCACAAATAATTTCTTCCAAATGATTTTGTGGACTTTGTGGAATTTTAGTAGCCATAATCATCCCACAAATTTGCTGAATCTCCGCGGCAGCATAGCCAAAGCTAGGTAAGTGCTTGCGGACGAGTTCACAGCCCAACTCTTCGTGATTCTGATAACTAATAGTAAAGCCTGCATCGTGAAATAGCACCGCTGTTTTTAAAAGCAGTGTTTCCGTTGAGGTGAGTCGTTCAGCTTCGGCAAGTTCTTGTACTACATTAAGTACATCGAGTGTATGATGTTTTCCGTGATAGAAAAGGTCATCAGAAAGCTCCGTGCTTAATTTAGTTAAAATAAATGCTTTTGTTGCGGTATAATCCATACTTCAAAATCAATATAAAATGTAAGTAATTTTCCCACTTAGACAAATACACCATGACCTAAGTCTATTTCAATCACTTAACGATAGTTTTTCCAAGAGGAACATTTTTCTATACTTTTACGGCGCAATTATCCTTCCACATAATACATTTCGATGGCGGCGGAGTTTTTAACGGCAATTTTTCCTCTTGGTGTGCACTGATAAAGGTCCTTAACCAATTCGTAAGTCGTTGGAGAAATATTAACTTTCCCTACTTCTCCAGCGGATTCTAAGTGAGCCGCTAAGTTTACCGTTTCTCCCCAAATGTCATAAGCAAATTTTTTGCTACCAACAATTCCTGCAACCACCGGTCCCGTATGAATTCCAATTCGACATTCAAACGCGACAAGCCCTCGTTTGGTATTTTCTATTTTTAAATTTTGCATAAACTGCTGAATTTCCAAAGCGGCTTGTACGACATCTTGTGCATGCGTAGTATTGGAGGTTGGCAAACCACCAGCGCACATATAAGCATCTCCAATGGTTTTTATCTTCTCAATGCCCCACTTGCTAGTAATGTCATCAAAAGCTTGGAAACACTTATCTAGTTCTGCCACCAAGGCCTCGGGATTCAACTGTGCCGTTATTTTAGTAAAAGATTTAAAGTCCGTAAATAAAACGGAAACAGAATCGTGCCGTTTTGCTTTAGCTTTACCAAATTTTTTCAATTCTTCTGCCGTTTGTGAGGGCAAAATATTAAGCAAGAGCTTATCCGACCGTTTTCGTTCGGTATCAATAATACGATTTTTTTGTTCTAATTCAATATTTGCTTGATTTTTTAATCGATAGCGGTTATACAATAAGCCCGCAAGTAAGAGCAAGGCAAAGGCGCCACCAATTAAAGAGTTTCTTAAGGTATTCGCTTGCTTGAGTTCAATGGCTTGTAATTGTAAGGCTTGTCGTTGGCGTTTAATCGCTTCTTGTTTTTTCCCATCCGAATAGGTGATCTCCATTCTTTCGTTATCCTTGATTCGCTTTTCATTGAGCCGTTGGTAACGCAACTCATCATATTGTTTACGAAAATCATAGGCTAATTTGAACTTTTGCTGCTCCGCGTAGATACGCGATAAGTCTTTGTATGCTTTTTGAATAAATTTTTGATCTTTAATTTTTTCAGCAATCGCAAGGTAGGCTTTACAATATTGCAGCGCTTCCGCAATTTTTTGTTGTCTCCGCTTGACGTCACCAATACCATTATATACTTCCATGATCCCTTTTTGATCATTAAGGCCTTGCCGGATCTTTAGCGATTGCTCTAGATAGTCTAATGCTTCTACGAAACTATCTGCAGCTTTCGTTTTTTGTGTTTGACTCAAAAAGTAACTTCCCCGATTTTTATGCACCAATCCAATGTTATTGTACGCTGCCGCAATAGACTCTTGATCATCAAGCGAGCGATAAATCGTCAAGGCTTGACTAAAGTAAGCGAGTGCCTCTTGTGAGCGACTGAAAGCGGTATCAAGCGTACTTGCTTCGAACTTGCTTTCTCCGAGCTGATCCGTGATAATTCCCATACTATTATAAGCAAAGGCTAGTTCGTATTCGTCGCCAAGGGTTTTACGTAACTCTAAGGCTTTTTGGTAAAAAGACAAGGCTTCCTCCCACCGTTCTAATTCAAATTTAATGTTGCCAATCTGATTGTATGCCTGAGCAATCTCGTACTTGTCTCCTAAACGTTCTGACATTTCTAAATGCTTAAAAATAAACCCTAAGGCTCTAGGATAATTACCGATTGCTTCGTAGAGGAGACTGATATTATAAGAAGTTCTTCCAATCCTTAGGCTATCTTTTAACAATTCGCGGAGCTGCAAAGATTGATTGTAGTTGTCTAAGGCTTCTTCGTAATTGCCAAGGGATTCTTGTAAGTTACCAATGTTATTGTAAAGCGAAGCGACTCCTTTTTGGTCGTTTAGCTGCTGTCGGAGCACCAAAGCTTTTTGATAATGTTCCGTGGCCAATTCAAAATTACCACGAATGGCTTCGACGACACCTTGATTATTATAGGCTTGTGCTTCTCCTTTGGGATAATTTAATTGATTGGAAAGTTGCACCGCATTTTGTAGCAATTTTAGGGCTTCTTCGGGAGCGGCGACTTTTAATTCCCAAGCGAGGTCGTTGAGAATAATCACTTCCGAAGTATCTTTAACTGCATTACTCAGTTGCGAACGTAGACTGTCAATGAGTTGCGTATTTTGTGCGGCTAGACTCGTTAGATTAGTACCATAAAAAGCTAGGCATACTAAAATATTCAGTATGCCTAGCTTTCGAAAACAAATCGGATAATTGTGATTTGGCAAGGTATTTTAAAAATTGTGCAGTGAAATCAATTCAAACAGCTTTTTAATCTTCTTCTAATAAAATGACGCCGGAAGCGAGAAATTGTAATTCATCTTCGGGTTTAGTAATGGCCTCAATTTCTTCTTTTGACTTTCCTGCGTCTTCAGCATAATGTTGTAGTTCTTCTACGGAGGTAGTCGTTTTGAAAGCATAGCCTTCCATTACAACTTTTCTGCCCGCAATATCAAGTGGCATGAAGAATTCGTAATCTTTAAATTTGACGAACATTTCTTGTTTGTCAGGATCATTTGCCGCGATACTCATCCAACAACCTTTCTTCTGGCAAACTTCCGTTACTTTTCCAATAACTTTAGAATCTAGGGAATCTGTTTTCGTCATTTTCTCTAGTAATTCATCATAAGAGATCGCTTTGTCAGCAGTAATTTTAGCCCCAAAGTATTTTTCGGCAGCATCAGAAGCTTGATGGTCTGCGTGATCATGTCCCTCCTCACCGTCATGTTGTTGCGTTGAGGCTTGATCGTTTGTAGTAGATTTCGGCGTAGTATCGTTGCAAGCAAAAATCAAGGTTAGGCCTACAAAAAAGGCGAAGCATTTAATATTTTTCAACATAGTACATTAATTTTAGCAAGCTAAGTAGTTAGCCAATAAAGCAATCTGCCATTCAAATGAACGGTTGTTTTAAAACAACTTTACTTATCCAAGTACTTAATTTTGCTCTTCTTTAAATAAAAATATTACGGGGTGCGCGTAGCTCAGTAAAGTGTTTTTAGTCTCAACTTGAGCCTCGGACCATCGTTATAACCCAACAAAAATACGTATTCCCCGCATTTTTATTCTAAATAATAACTTCAATGTTAAAAAAAAATTGAGCAGAAGCTCCAGAAAAGTGATTTTTTCTCCTTTATCATAAGCTTTAGTGCTTTCAGTAAGCCTAAGAAAGTAATTTTTTTTAAGGAGTTTTTCCTTGTAAAAGTAAGCTTCACTAGGAGCTCAAAGCTTTTAAAATATTTTCTTTTTTTTCTAAAAAATAAACTTCAGTACTCGTTTTCAGTGTCTAACATTAACTTAAAACAAATTCACCTTAAAAAAAGATAAAGAGAATACAATATTCGCTTAGAAATTAAGTTTATAAATTACTCACGACTTAATATCACTCACCAAAAAAGTAAACTATAAGTATTTAAATCGCTACTATTAACTCATATTCCTTTGCTTCGATTACCTTTGCGGAACTCCTGGCAACTTCAAATCTGTAAGTCATGAAAAAATTAATGAGTCTAGTAGTGCTTAGTTTACTAATCGCACTCCAAACTGCTTCTGCGCAGTGTATCCGAGGTAATTGCAAAAACGGTAAAGGAACGTATAAATACACCAGTGGTGCTAAATACGTCGGTCAATTCAAAAATGGTCGGATTAACGGTAACGGAATTCTATACTTTAGTAATGGGAATAAATACGTTGGAGATTGGGTGAACCAATACCGCGAAGGAAAGGGTAAGTTGACTTACGCAAACGGAAGTTATTATAAAGGTAGCTTTAAAAGAAGTAAATTTCATGGCAAAGGTTCAATGAAGTCTGCCAATGGAGATCGCTACGAAGGAGATTGGAAAAGTGATTTGCAGGATGGAGAGGGGAAGTATTATTATTCTAATGGTGACCGCTACGAAGGGAGTTTTAAGAAAGGTAAACTCAATGGCAAAGGTAAGATGTTTTACAATGATGGTTCTAAGTTTGTCGGAACGTGGTTGAGAAATTATAAAAATGGACCGGGTACATTTTATAAAACAAATGGAAAAGCGGTGACGGGCAACTGGGAGAATGGACAATTGCAGCACGATCAGTCGCCAGAAAAAGAAGAAGTACTCATCGCTCAAAATACAACTGAAAATGAGACTAATTCTAATGCCTCTACTGTGTCAAGTTCTAGCACGAAAGAAAGTCTGAAGGATTGTAATAGCATTTTCTGTAAAACGGGTAAAGGGCAGTATATCTATGGCGATGGTTCTCGTTATGTTGGCTTATTTAAAGAAGGGAAACCAGAAGGAGAAGGGACTTGCTTTTACTCGAATGGAGATAAGTATGTAGGTGGATGGAAGCGCCACGCGCCACACGGAGAAGGAATTATGTACTATCAAAATGGTCGAGTAGTAGGAGCAAAGTGGAGCTATGGTAAACCAACCAAGCGTTTGGATGCGTCGCAGTCGGTCAGTGAAGAATATGTAGAAGTAGACCGAAATTCGGAAGTAAAGATTTGGGCAGTAGTGGTAGGTGTAGCACGTTATGCACATATGCCTGCACTAAAGTATACCGATGATGATGCCTATCACATTTACGCTTTTCTTAAAAGTCCTGAAGGTGGCGCTTTACCAGATGATCAAATCAAAGTGTTAATCGATGAAGATGCTACGCGGAATAATATCATTAGAACCATGCGGCAAGTCTTATTGAAAGCGGATGAGAATGACGTGGTTATCATGTATTTCTCTGGTCATGGCCTTCCCGGTGCATTCTTACCCATTGATTTTGATGGCTTTAATAATAAACTAGACCATGACGACATTAAGAAGATCTTAGACCAAAGTAAAGCGAAGCACAAACTTTGCTTAGCAGATGCTTGTCACTCTGGTTCTTTAATGGCAATGCGATCTACGGTAGATAATACGATTAAAAAATACTATGATGCTTTTAATCAATCTAGTGGTGGAACTGCTTTACTGCTTTCTTCAAAAGGAGATGAATATTCTTTAGAGGATGGTGGATTGCGTCAGGGAATTTTTAGCCATTACTTAATCCGAGGCTTAAAAGGCGAAGCGGATAAGGATAAAAATAAAATCGTAACGATTACCGAATTATACGATTTCGTTTATCGAAAAGTACGGCACTATACGGGCAATGTACAGACACCTACCCTGACGGGGAGCTACGATAATGGAATGCCAGTATCGGTAGTCCGATAAATTTATCTTCCTTTTTAGGCTATAAAATAAAAACTCCATTGCTCCTAGGGCAACGGAGTTTTTTTATAGAAGTTGAGCTTTAAAAAAGATCTCAAACATATTATAGTTTGTTTTAATAAGTTTGGTAGCATTTTTGCTGCGACTTAGTATTGAAGTTTTAGAATTCCCCCCTAATTAAGTATTTAACTTCAGCAACCATTAAAACACTATAGATCATGAAAAATACTTTTCGATTATTATTCACCAATTCCTTTCTATTCTTATTTGGTATTGTACTGAATGCACAATGCATTTCGGGAGATTGCAAGGATGGTAAAGGGATTTACATTTATCCTAGTGGCGCTAAATATATAGGCACTTTTTTGAATGGTGAAATTCACGGCATTGGAACTTGTTATTACACCGATGGTAGCAAATACCAGGGCAATTGGGTTTATCGCTATCCACAGGGACAGGGGACAAAATTTTTTATAGATGGTTCTCAGTGGACAGGCAAGTGGGATAAAGGTCAACCACTTGATGACTCAGGTCAATTATTAGAAGATATTCTACAAGCTAAAGGTGCCATGACTTATGATGGCACGAATATTCAAGCCGGTTGCCTCTCTGGGGATTGTAAAAATGGACTAGGGATGTGGGCTTATGCCGATGGTAGTAAATACGAAGGAGAATTCAAGGCAGGAAATATTCACGGTCAGGGAACATTTCATTATGCGGATGGAGACCAATATATAGGGCAATTTGAAAATAATTTTGCCCACGGACAAGGAACAATTTATCATGCCAATGGAGAAAAAATGACAGGAGAGTGGAAAGCGGGAGAATACCTTGGAGATGGTTTGGTGGAAAAACAAGTAGAAGGTTGTATCGAAGGAAATTGTGATAACGGAGAAGGTACTTTTATTTATAAAAATGCTTCCGCCAAATATATTGGTCGTTTTGCGAATGGTCAACCGGAAGGAATAGGAACTTGTTATTATGCGAATGGAGAACATTACGAAGGACAATGGAGAAAGGGGAGTTTTGAAGGCAACGGTAGTTTGTATTTAAAGGACGGTACGGTGGTCAGTGGCAACTGGAAAGCAGGAACTTACCTAGGGAAAGCAGGAGATCCAGAGCTTTTGATAGCAGCTACTGGCGAGTCGAACGAAACTGACGAAGCAATGGATGAAATCGTCCAAAAGGAAGCGCAGGATATGAAAGTTTGGGCAGTTGTAATTGGTGTATCTTCTTATAGCCATATGCCTCCTTTACGGTATACAGATGACGACGCATATCGGATTTTTGCTTTCTTAAAAAGTCCTGAAGGCGGTGCTCTTAAAGATGACCACATTCGAATCTTAATTGACGAAGATGCCACGAAAGAACGCATCACGCAGGCCATGTCAGAAACTTTTACCAAAGCTGGACCAAATGATTTGATTATGCTTTATTTTTCTGGGCATGGTTTGAAAGGTTCCTTTTTGCCCATTGATTTTGATGGTTTTAATAATAAACTATTGCACGAAGAAATTAATGAGTTGTTCAAGCAAAGTCCCGCAAAATATAAACTTTGTATCGCAGATGCTTGTCACTCTGGAAGCTTGCTTAGCAGAAAAGGTATCGTTGAAAATACCTTGACTAAGTTTTATGAAACTTTGGCGCAAGCAGATCCGGGAACAGCCTTAGTATTATCGTCCAAATCAGAAGAAACTTCCTTAGAATCGAGTGGTCTAAGACAAGGCGTATTCAGTCATTTCTTGATTCGTGGGTTAAAGGGAGAAGCAGATTTGGATACCAACGACGTGGTCAGTATTCAGGAACTATTTAATTACATCAGTCGCAACGTGAAAGAATATACCATGAATCGTCAATCTCCAGTAATTAAAGGAGAATACGATGAAAAAATGACAGTTAGCGTAGTGAGAGAGTAATTTTTTTTGGAAAATATTTGGAACAAATAAAAATAGCACAACTAAGTGTAGAACTTGGCTGCGCTATTTTTTATAAAAGTTATTTTAATTTTTTTTATTTCAATAAAAGTAATTTTTCGGTCAATCGGGTAGCTCCAATTTGGATATCCATTAAGTACATTCCCGTCGCTTGATCTTGTAAATCAATGGGGAAGTCTATTTTCTGTGCTTGCCGCAAGGTATTGGTGTAAATGGTTTTTCCCATTAAATCGTAAATTCGAAAGGATACCGCTTCCGTAGATTTCAATTCCATTTTAATTCGAAAAAGATCACGACTCGGATTCGGCGCCACTAGCAGGTAATCAATAATTTCGTGCTCATCTAATGCGGTTAGAATGACAGAAATGAAACCTTGTTTCGTGATACTGCTATTCCCCGCGGTATTTGTTGCCGTTAAATTCACACCGAAGACACCTTGATCTTCATAAATAACGACGGGGTTTTGTTCCGTAGAACTATTCGGCATTCCACCTTCAAAAATCCATTCCCAAGCAGTCGGCTCGTTGCTAGAAAGATCGTTAAAGCTAACCGAAAGTGGTGGTTCTCCACTCGTTACATTTGCTGCAAAATCAGCAAGTGGCGCTACAACGGGTTGAGTAGCTGTAATGTAATTAACTAGATTTTTAGTATGATTCCCCGCGGAATTAATTGCGACGAGTGTTACGTTATAATTTCCGGGTGTATCGTAAACGACGGTTGGGTTTTGCTGGGTTGAACTACTTGGTGTTCCACCGGGAAAGCTCCATTCCCAACTCGTAGGTTCATTCATAGAAATATCCGAAAAGTTAACCGTCAACGGCGTACCTCCACTAGTAATATTCGCTGAGAAATTAGCAACGGGCACAATTACCGCCGGCATGGTTGTAATGTAGTTGATTAAGGTTTTTGTATTGCTACCCGCGGCGTTCGTTGCGACGAGTGTTACGTTATAGTTTCCAGGAGTATTATAAACGACGGTCGGGTTTTGCTGGGTAGAACTACTTGGCGTTCCACCGGGAAAGCTCCATTGCCAACTTGTAGGTTCTTCGGTAGAAAGATCAGAAAATGCCACACTTAAAGGGGCTTCCCCTACGGTAGTATTTGCTGAAAAGCTAGCGACAGGTACGATCACTGCTTGTGTCGCCGTGATATAATTATTCAATACTTTGCTATCATTACCCGCACTGTTACTCGTTACCAAAGTGACACTATAATTTCCGGGTGTGTTATAAACGACGGTTGGATTTTGTTGAGTAGAACTACTTGGTGTTCCACCGGGGAAAGTCCATTCCCAACTGGTAGGGCTATTTGTAGAGATATCGGAAAAACTGACCGTTAACGGTGCATCTCCTGAGGTTGTGTTTGCGGAGAAATTGGTAACGGGCGCGATGACTGTTTGATTTACGGTGATGTAGTTGCTTACTGTTTTAGTATCGTTTCCTGCGGAATTGGTTGCTAATAAGGTCACGTTGTGGTTTCCGGGTGTGTTATAAACGACGGTCGGATTTTGTTGGGTAGAGCTACTTGGTGTTCCACCGGGGAAAATCCATTGCCAATTGGTCGGACTATTGGTCGATACATCCGAAAAATTGACGGTTAAAGGAGCGACACCACTCGTTGTATTTACCGCAAAATTTGCAATGGGCGCGATGACTGTAGCACCTGCAATAATCGTAATATTGTAATCTTCTACTTCTCCGTAAGAGAATTGAAGACAACTCGTTGGGACTTCTAAGTCGGTAGCGTCAATCCATTTCATCATCACTCGCATCCTAGTTTCGCCCAGCGTACTACTCGCAGGAATGGTAAAACTACCACTGACTGGATCTGTTGCCGCCGCCGTACTTTCAAAGACCAATTCGTTTCCAGCATCAAAATTTCCGTTTTGGTCATAATCGATCCAAACTTTGAAATATTCCGTGTAACTAGTTGTGGCAAAACCAGGCACTAACCTAATCGTTTCCGTATCATTTTGCGTTAGGCTAATTGGCAAATCCGTGAAGTGAACATAACCTCCGTTCGAGCCAGAAGCATTGGTAATTCCTCCAACCACAACGGAATCAATCCATTCGTAACTAGCATCACTTCCACTTGCTCCGCAGTAGCTAATTGTTCCCGTAGCACCATAATCAAAGGAAACGGTTGTTCCCGTTTCGACAACGCTACTGATATTGACACCGGAATCGTCTCCATTATAGTTTTTAGCATTAGGACTTGAATCATTATTAAAAACAGTTTGCCCACTACTTCCCGGAAATAAATCTCCTTGATCTCCACGATTATCCCCATTGTTAAGGTTGAGCATGGCATCTGCTTGTTCTAGGTGAACGCCATAATGTGTATCGTCGGTGTTGATACCATTTCCTCCACCATTTGTAATATTTTCATCAATGTGCCAGATGGCCAATCCTTCTCCAGGCAAGTAAGCATCCCAACCTACTTGTTGACGATTTTCGATCAGGAAGTATTCTTGTGGATTTGGCGTATTCATGCGGTACATAATTGCGTTATTATCATTATGATCCATATCGGTAATAGAACCGCTGCCCGTCAGAAGAGTAGGAGGAGTCCAACCTAATTCCTTTTTGCACCAGGCGGACATTTGCGCAGGGGTTTTACCAGCGTTATTCCACGTTCCACCAGCCATTAAGCACCATCTTCCAATGCCCTCCGAGGAACCGTCCGTATCGTACAAATCGGGTAAACCAAGTGCATGACCAAATTCATGGCAAAGGACACCGATATTAGTAATGGCATTACTAGATCCGTAAGTTTCTGCCTGAATAATGTAATCATTAATCAAGACGCCATCATAATTGACCTGTTTGTTGTTAGCGGCAAGCACCCAACGGTGCGACCAGATATCATCACCATTACCAGATTCTTCGGCACCTCTTCCGGAGTGAATGACCATAACCACATCTACTGCACCGTCACCGTCACCATCATATTGTGAGAAATCAACGCCTGCTGCTTCTGCGGCATCTACTGCTTCCCGTACCACATCTACACCACCATAATCATTATTATCATCGCCATATGTAGATCTATTATTATTAGCCATATACCAACCTTCTACGTCGGTGTTAATGACTAGCGCATCGTAAGAAATATCTTTATAATAATCTCTAAAACTACCATTTTGACCATTAACATTATAACCTACTTGATTCGTTAAATCATCAAAATTACTATTATTAAATGTACTCGTTTGATCTGGATAATCCACGAGGAGTAAGAGTGCTTTTCGGGTTCCGGTAGAAGGGAAAATGCCCGAGGTATTATTGCCATTTGGAATGGTTGGAATACTTTTTAAGGCATTGGCCGCTGCTTTCTTGATTTGAAGTTGAGCTGTGTTATATTTGAGATGTTTGTCTAAACCCTGCAAAAATTGTTGCTCGGTGTTAGAACGTTGATTGGTATTTCTAGCTAGAATATCGGAACATACAAGTTTTCCTTTATCTCCTACATGAGCATATTTATAAGCACCATCGGTATCCTTAAGTAAGGTAAAGCCGTCAAGTGTTTCCAAATAATGCACCGCGGCAGAACCTTTAATTTTGACATTAAGATCTTGTCCATCGATTTGCTTGAGGATCGTTGGGCTAGGAGAGGGAGCAACCTTACAAAAGCTACTGTGATGATGTTTGTCTTGACAAGTTGCCGTTGTCGGACTTTGATCTATCAAGTGATGAATCGCAAAGGCGGTAGAAATGAAAAGTAGAAGTGTAGATAATATTCTCATTGAGTTTTAATTTGATGGTCATCAAGTCTGAGGTTACAGTGTACGGAGCAAGCTTGATGAATAAAAAATGATAAAGTCTATCCAATTTATTGAAGCCCGGATTGGGCTTGCTTACGTTTCTTTTTAAGGGCACAGCGCTTGTAGCGTAAATGCTTTTCTTTTTTTTGTAAATAATCGAGTTCTACTTGATCTCTTTGCCCTTCGTTGTGGACAATTATTTTAGAAGCTTTCAGGTTTCCAGTCCAAGTTCGTCTTGCGTATTTATAATAACCATCCTTCGCTTTGACGATCGTAAAACCATCTGTGGTTTCGCGATAATTGATATTTGCATCGCCGATCAGTTTGAAACTTAAATCTGTGCCATCGGGTTGAGTAAAACTTTTAAGACCAGGATGAGCATTGGCTTTTTGTGGTTGGGCTTTTCCGGGCAACGCCAAACAAAGGAATAAAAAAGTGATTAAGATAAAATAAAGTCTCATTGCTAAATCTTAAGATTAAATTAGTTCGGTGGAATGGTTATGAGAAAGGTCAAAGGAGTAGCTAAAAGCAGAACAAAATCCGTGCAAAGATTGGCGATGAAAAAAGAAAGTCAAACTTGAAAGGATTAGCTGTCGATATATGTATGTTTAGGTGATGTAAAAAGAATTGAACACTAGTCGCTTATGTCTTTATTCCTTAATTAAGGAATAAATTTTCTTGATTTGAAAAAAATCGACTTAAGGGTTGAAGGTATTTAGATTGATTTAAAAACTAGCATTGAATTCCAATTAAATGGAGTATGTTGGATAGTCTATTGATTCTGAGTAAGATAGTAGCTTTAAGAACCAATTAGGAATCCACTTTTAGATAAATCTTGTTTGATTTTGCATAAGCGATAATTAATACCTATCTTTGCATCCGTTTTCTATGTTTATTTTAAATAACCTTTTTAAATACTTCGATTAAATGCGAAATTATGAAGTAACTTTCATCGTTGATCCAGTTCTGTCGGGCGATGAAATTAAAGCGACAGCTCAGACGTATATCGATCACCTCAAAAGCGAGGGTTGTGAGATCGTTTATATTGACGAGATGGGATTGCGCCAATTGGCATATCCTATTAATAAAAGAACTACAGGAATCTATTACACTGTTGAGTTTCAAGGCGAAACAGGTGCAATGATTAACAAAATGGAATTAGCTTTCCGACGGGATGAGCGCATCATGCGTTTCTTAACGGTTAGTCTTGATAAGTATGGCGTCAAATATAATGACGACAAGCGTAAAGGGTTAATTGGAAAGAAAAAGAAAGCGGTTAAAGCTGAAGTTGCCGAAACAAAGAAGAGCGCACCTAAAAAAGCGAAAGTAGCACCAAAGCCTACTCCCGCACCGGTTCCTGCTCCAGAGGCAAAAGAGGAAGAGGAATAGTTTCATTGTTAAATCATTTAAAATTAGAAAATCATGGCATCAAGAGATGATATAAAATTTTTAAGCAATCCTAAGATTGGTCAAAAGCGTAAGAAATATTGTCGTTTCCGTAAATTCGGAATTAGACATATTGATTACAAGGACCCTGAATTCTTGTTACAATTTATCAACGAGCAAGGAAAGATCCTTCCTCGACGAATTACTGGAAATTCGCTAAAGTACCAACGTAAAGTGGCTACTGCAATTAAGCGAGGAAGACATTTAGCAATGTTGCCTTATGTAACGGATTTATTAAAATAGCTAGTTGATTTCAAAAATAATCGAAATTAGCAAAGCATTAAATTTTCAAGAAATGGATATCATTTTATTAAAAGATATAGATAAGGTTGGATATAAGCACGAAATCGTGACCGTAAAAAATGGTTATGGTCGTAATTATTTGATTCCTAAAGGAGTTGCTTTAATTGCTAATGCTGCCAATCGTAAAAAATTAGATGAGCTTAGAGCAAAAGAAGACGCTGCAGAAGCTCAAAAAGTGGACGTTTACAAAGATATGGCTACTAAATTGGAAGGCAAAGTACTACGAATTGGTGCTAAAGCTGGTACTAGTGGTAAAATCTTTGGTAGTGTCACTAATATTCAAATCATTCAAGCACTTAAGGAGCAATACGATGTAGATATCGAAAGAAAGAAAGTTGTTCTTCCGGAAGATCTCAAAAATGTCGGTGCTTACAAAGCAGTACTTAATTTGCACAAAGAAGTAGTAGTCAATCTCGACTTCGAAGTTGTAGCAGAATAAATTACCGCTCAAATAAATAAAAAGGCTTACTCAACTTTTGTTGAGTAGGCCTTTTTATATTTCATATGTTTTGTTTGGTCTATTTTAAAACAACTTCACTAAAAATTACACAAGTGACCGTTTTGCTTGAGCCATTTTTCTTGATCTTTATAATTAGGCATTGCATCTGCAACTAGTTTCCAAAAACGAGCGGAATGATTCATCTCAATCAAATGGGCTAATTCGTGGATAATAACGTAATCAATTACTGATTCGGGAGCAAATAAAAGCCGTGTCGATAGATTTACATTACCCGCCGTCGAACAACTGCCCCAGTTACTTTGGTTGTATTTCAAATTGACACTGTTAATGTCTTTTTGAAAATAGAGTTGATTTAATTCATTTACCTTACGAGTAATTTCCGATTTGAAATCTTTACCGATAAGGCGACTCAATAAATGTTTAATCGCTTTCTGGAGGTGGATTTCATTGTCATGCTTACTCAAGTAAAGATGAATGACACCATTTTTCAATTTGGCATTGTGCGTTTTCTTATCAAGTCGCTCAAATCTAAGCAAATAACGCCTTCCTCCAATAGTCAAATAATCACCATCCTGGTATCCTTTTCCAAAAAAACGAGTATGCAAATCATTGTCCTTTTGGAATTGTGCTTTGACCCAATTGGTAAACCAATCTAAATGTTTGAATTGTTCCGGCTTAGTCATCAACTTAGGCATTCTTAAAATAATCGCCTTTTTGCCAATAGAAGCTCTTACATTAGTCCTATGTTCTCGATAAATTTTAATCGGAACCTCTTTATCATCAATGGTAAGAAAAGTATTTTCGACGGTAGCAGACATAAAAGCACTGATCTAAAGTGAGTAAAATGGAACGGGTTTAAATGAATCTTTCTGCATTTCGCAATAATTGGTAAAAAATCGAAACTTAAGTAACGGAAACTTTATTTGCAAGGTGGTGCAAGTTAATCAGGGATTCAATTAGTCTTAGTATACAATAACAAATTTGTGAAAAAAAATCAAAATAAAAAATAATCCCGAATTTTCAGCTTTAGAAAATTCGGGATCTGGTCAATTTTATTGCAATAGACTTTATTCGAAATGAGTTTTTAGCTTCCTAACTACCGGACTAAGATTTAGTTTTTTTGTAAAAAAAGCGATTTCGAACAATGTCTAAGGTACTAAGCGTGTTCTTCGGCAAATTTTTTCATCAAGTTTACCAATACTTCAATGCTTTCTTTTGGCATTGCATTGTAAATAGAAGCACGGAAGCCACCTACCGATCGGTGTCCTTTGATACCACTACATCCCGCTGCGGTACAGATATCCATAAAATCTTTTTCTAATTCCGGCTTACTCATCGTAAAGCAAACGTTCATTAAAGAGCGATCTTCCACTGCGGCGGTTCCAGAGAATAAAGGATTGCGATCTATTTCACCGTATAGCATCGCCGCTTTTTCTTCGTTATGCTTCTGCATCGCCTCTACACCACCCATCTCTTTTAACCAACGCATGGTTAGCATACAAACGTAGATTGGATAAACCGGAGGCGTGTTGAATGAAGAATTTTTATTAATGTGTGTGCTATAATCCAACATTGTCGGGATTGCACGATCTATCTTACCCAAGATCTCCTTGCGAATAATGACCAATGTAGTACCAGCAGGACCTAGATTCTTTTGTGCTCCAGCATAAATCATAGCGTAGCGCTTCGGATCAATTGGTCTACTGAAAATATCAGAAGACATATCACAAATGATAGGAGTATCTGTTGCTGGTAATTCTTGGTGTTGCGTACCATATATAGTATTGTTACTAGTAAGGTGTAAATACTTTGCGTTACTAGGAATACTATAGCCTTTTGGAATGTAATTAAAGTTAGCTTCTTTCGAAGAGGCAAGCACCTCAACGTTGCCAAAAAGCTTAGCTTCCTTAATGGCTTTGGTAGACCAAGTACCGGTATCGACATAGCAGGCAAGTTCGTCTTGTCCCAATAAATTCATAGCGGACATAAAAAACTGCGTACTAGCGCCTCCTGTTAAAAAAAGTACTTCAAATTCATCTCCTAATCCTAATAAGTCTTTGGTAGATTGAATCGCTTCGTCTAAAACAGCGACAAAGTCTGCACCTCGGTGAGAAACTTCTAGGATGGAAAGTCCCAAATCATTGAAATTTTCAACGGCTTGAGCAGCTTGTTTAATTACACTCGGGGGTAAAATAGCCGGACCTGCACTAAAATTATGCTTTTTCATTTTGTTGATTAAAAAGTTAATTACAATTAAAAGATAGAATAAAGTGTATCGCTTTCGTTAAAAGCAAACTATTTTTTGCTGAATAGAGAAACCTCGGTAGCGATTTTTAGCAGAAAATTAAAGTAAAACTTACCAATTACTAGATAGTTAATCGCCGTTTCATAAAACAACTTCATCAACCATCTGCTTTTATGCTCACAAAAATAGGCTTTTTAATGTCAGAATACTAGTACTTTAAAGCTAAGTTATTCGATATTTTGAGCTTGGTTTTATTTAAAATGATTTTTTTTAGGGCTGAAAAGCCCATACAATAAGGCTTTTTGAAAGTTTTTATTTTTTTTAGGAATAAAGATTGCATTTAAAAGAAAAGAGTCTTACCTTTGCAGCCGCTTTGATAGAGAGTGATACAGTTTTGACATAAAATAGAGTAAGGTTAGCATAGTTTTAACTACATAATTATATCGCAAAGTCGCGAAATAAAAAAGTAGAAAAAACCTGAAAAAGTTTTTATGTTTAATAAAGATTGTTACCTTTGCAGCCGCTTTGATAGTAAAGCGAAATTAAATTGAAAGTATAGCTTAGGTCGTTTTTAATTTATCTGGTTTTTGATCAGGTAAAAAATAAAAAAAAACTTCTTGAAATTCTTTTTTGTTTTCAAAAAGTTTGTATCTTTGCACTCACCTTAGAAAAAAGGTGGAATTAATAGATAATAAGTGTTTGAAGAAACATTTAAAATATTGGCATAAAAAGTTGGATTACCTATTCGTAAGTAGGAAAATTTTTTAACGCTGAGAAAAGTTCATTGACAGTGAGAAGCAAATTACTAATTTTAAGAAGAGAAGAAGTAATTAGCACGCGTAACTATGATGATTTACGATATTAAATATTGTAAGATTATCAGTAAGATTTTTCGAAATCATTGAGACTATTACGAGAGTAATAGTACACAACTCAAAGCTACCTGAAATTCGGAGATAAATTGATTTAACGGTTTACTGTTAAGGATATTTACTTCAAAATTTGAAACAGGTCAAACTAAAGTTTGTAAAAGTCAAAGAAACGGTTTAGTCTACGGACTGAACAAAAGAACTTTTACTATGGAGAGTTTGATCCTGGCTCAGGATGAACGCTAGCGGGAGGCTTAATACATGCAAGTCGAGG
>JBGCFY010000218.1:0-35126 GCA_045110315.1 Saprospiraceae bacterium | reverse complement strand
TAATTGATCCAATTTCTGCTCTAAGTTGTCCTTGCCGCCCATTAAGGTATAAAAGCCTTTGATATCTTGTGGCGCATAAAAACTGTATTGCCAAGAGTTGGCTTCCGTATAATGAAAATTAACTTCTGCCGGATTAAAATTAGCTACGAATCCATTGTTCAATTTCGCACGCATGAAGCCCGTCGTCGGATCAAAAATGTTTTTGTACGACTGTGCCCGTTTTAAATATTTCTTATAAATTTTTCCCTCCCCCATACTTTTAGCCATCATGGCAATACACCAATCATCATAGGCATATTCTAAAGTTTTAGAAACAGATTCTGCTTCTTCGTTGGATGGAATGTAACCCCATTTTTTGTAGGAGTCTAAGCCTAAATGATTTTCCTCCGCGCTCACCTGCATCGCTGCTAAAGCTTGTTTGGCATCAAAGCCACGAATACCTTTTTGATACGCATCAGCAATCACAGGTATCGAGTGGTAACCAATCATACATCCCGTGTAGTTGGCGCTCAATTCCCAGATAGGCAAAATGCCGCCCGCTTCAAATTGCTTCAAGAAAGTCTTGATAAAATCATTTGTTCGTTCCGTTTCGATAAGGGTATACAATGGATGTGTTCCTCGATAAGTATCCCACAACGAGAAAATGGTATAGTTAGTATGGTCTTCAGCTTGATGGACTTTCAAGTCCATTCCTCTGTATTGACCATCGATATCTTGATACAAGTTCGGCGCAATCATTGCGTGGTACATCGCCGTATAAAAAATAGTTTGCTGAGCTTCACTTCCCCCACTCACTTCAATTTTGTTCATCGCAATCGACCAAGCTGTTTTCGCTTGTTGCTGATGCTTAGCAAAATCCCAGGCGGGCATTTCTGCGCTTAAGTTTTTACGTGCACCTTCGATACTGACCGCAGAGATTCCGACTTTCGCTGATAATTTTTTCTCTTTCGATAAATCAAATTTAAATCCGTATACTAAACTATCCGCATCAATCGAGATTTTGTCTTTGGCAAAAGCTTCCGAAAATTTAATTACAAAATATAAATGTTGTTCTTTTGCCCAAGCATTTGAAATCCGTACACCCGCTAATTCTGTATCGCTAATTACGTGCAATTTTCCGTTAAGCACCTGATCGCGATGTTTCAAATCTACAATGACGTTCCCTTCCGTTGCTTTGTTTTCAAAAGTATAGCGATGCATACCTGCTCGCGGACTTGCCGTCAATTCTACCCCGACCCCATGGTCCTCCAAATAAGTTTGATAATAGCCTGCGCTAGCTACTTCTTTATTTTTTTCAAAACGAGAACGATATCCCGCAGTACCATCCGCACCATTATTTAACCGCAACTCACCCGTCGTTGGCATTAGTAAAATATCGCCGTAATCAGAAACACCTGTTCCACTTAAGTGCGTATGACTAAAACCGTAAACGATAGAATCCGTAAAATGATAACCACCACAACCGTCCCAGCCCTCCAAGCGTGTGTCAGGACTCAATTGTACCATCCCAAATGGCATCGTAGCACCAGGAAAAGTATGACCATGACCACCCGTCCCGATAAATGGATCAATAAAGTCGGCTAAATCAATGGGCGTAGGCGTTGAATCTTTACAAGCAAAAAACGATAATAGAATCGCTAAAGACAAAAGGGCGAAATAGTTTTTTATTGACATCAATTGATAAGATATTTTAGATTTAAAAGTTGAAGTTATTTCGGTCTTAGTACTTAAGTAGTTCGCGGAAATTGAGTTTACAATAAGTTGAAAAGAATTTTGGGCTTAAACGAGACAAAAAACGTAGACAATGCAGGAGCATTGGCGAGGCTTTTTAACGAAGTAGAAGCTTAAAAGGCTTTCAAGTTATTAGTTAATTTAATTCTGCAAACTACTTAAACACAATTAAATTTTGGACAAAATCACAACGTTGCGGCTAAGCGTGCCGCTTGGTCAATGGCTCTTCTCGCATCCAATTCTTTAGCTTCGTCTGCTCCACCGATCAAGTGTATCTTCCGTTGATCCGCCGCTAATGTCTCGTACAAATCTCGCAAGGGTAATTGTCCTGCACAAACAATTACGTTATCTACCGCTAACAATTGTGGCTGATTCGCTACCAACAAATGTAATCCTTCGTCGTCAATTTTTTGATATTGTACATTGCCAATCATCTGAACACGTTTTTTCTTCAAACTTGCTCGGTGAATCCATCCCGTAGTCTTTCCCAAACCGCCACCAATTTTTCCTTTCGAGCGTTGCAACAGATATATTTCTCTCGGTGCTTCCGCCAAACTTGGTTCCATCAACGCACCTCTTTTTTCAAAACTTTGATCAACCCCCCATTCTTGCATAAACGCATCAACGTCAAGACTAGTAGACGATCCTTCGTGGGATAAATAACTTGCGACGTCAAAACCAATTCCTCCTGCCCCAATAATTGCTACTTTCGCACCTACTGGTTTTTTATGCTTCAAAACATCAATATAGCCCAATACTTTAGGGTGATCAATTCCTTCAATTTTGAGTTTACGAGGATTTACCCCTGTCGCAATAATAATTTCTTCAAAATCACCGGCTCGCAGATACGCCGCATCTACTTTTTTATTTAAATGTAGCTCAACGCCCGTCAGGGCTATTTGTCGTTTGAAATAACGCAAGGTTTCATAAAATTCTTCCTTTCCAGGAATCTGCTTCGCCATATTGAATTGACCGCCAATCTCACTTGCTGCTTCGTACAAACTTACTTGATGCCCGCGCTCCGCAGCAATCGTTGCTACCGCTAAACCTGCCGGTCCTGCACCAACGACTGCAATCTTTTTTATTTGCTTGGTCGGAAGATAATTAAGCTCGGTTTCGTAACCTGCCCTCGGATTCACCAGACAAGAAGCTTGTTTTCGTTTGAAAATAAAATCCAAACAAGCCTGATTACAACCGATGCAAGTGTTGATTTCATCCGCACGAGCTTCCATCGCCTTTTTTACAAAGAAAGCATCTGCCAACATTGGTCGTGCCATCGACACCATATCTGCGTGTCCGTCCGCGAGGATTTGTTCTCCAATTTCGGGTGTATTAATTCGATTGGTTGTGATTAAAGGAATTTTCAACTTGCCCATTAAGCGCTTCGTTACCCAACTAAATCCACCTCTCGGTACCATTGTAGCAATCGTTGGAACTCGAGCTTCGTGCCAACCAATTCCGGTATTAATAATCGTAGCGCCTGCGGCTTCTATTTTTTGTGCCAATATTTCCACCTCTTCCCAAGTACTACCATCGTGTACTAAATCCAACATCGACAGGCGATAAATAATAATAAAGTTAGGTCCAACTTTTGCTCGAATCCCTTTCACAATTTCGAGCGGAAGCCGAATCCGATTTTCATAACTTCCTCCCCATTCATCCGTCCTTTTGTTCGTTTTCGAAACGATAAATTGATTAATCAAATATCCTTCGGAGCCCATCACCTCTACGCCATCGTAGCCTGCTTCTTGTGCCAAAGCAGCACAATTAATAAAATCTTTGATAGTTTTTCTAATGCCACGTTGACTTAAACGCCAAGGTTTAAAAGGGGAAATGGGCGATTTAAGTGCCGAAGGTGCTACCGCAAAAGGATGGTAACCATAGCGACCAGAATGCAAAATCTGCAAACAGATTTTACCACCTGCTTGATGAACCGCTTCTGTAATTACTCGGTGTTCATTTGCCTCTCTTTTTGTTGCTAACCGTGCAGAGAAGGGACCGACCCATCCCGCTCGATTCGGCGCAATTCCGCCCGTTACAATCAATCCTACTTCTCCTGCTGCTCGCTCCGCAAAATAAGCGGCCATTTTTTCAAACCCATTTTTACTTTCTTCCAAACCCGTATGCATAGAGCCCATGATCACTCGATTTTTCAGCGTCGTAAATCCTAAGTCAAGCGGTGCTAACAAATGAGGATATGGTGTAGACATACAGGTTTTAAGTTTTATGATTCTCGAAGAAATGAAAGTTTATTGTCGCCTTAGAAGCTGTTTGAATTTGCTTGAAAAATACGACTATTTTGTTCCTTGGGTAGTTTAAAATGAAAGTTCTGTATCAATCGATAAAGCTAGTTTACAGTATCATTCGTTTGCAAGTTAAAAAAAACGGGCAGACAAAATGAATTGTCTGCCCGTTTTAAATGCTGATAATAGCGATATTATAGCTAATTACGGTCTACTCGTACGCAAGAGTAACATTTTCTTGGTTTTCGTGCCCGTCTCCGTTTGTAATTGGTAATACAATACACCATCCGTAGCGAAATTACTACGATCCAATTCTATCTGCTGATAGCCTTCTTCAAAGTATTGTGTCTTGTTAAATACAGCTCTTCCCGCGAGGTCAAAGACACGCAAAGTCGCTTGTCCTGCACTTGGTAATTCAAAACCAATCATTGTAGTTTCCGTAAATGGATTCGGTTGATTTTGGTAAAGCTCAAAATTGCGATCTATAGTTGCTACAAGAACATCCTTCGCCTGAAAGTTTAATGCAATATCCATTGCTTCTAAGTTCTTATTGTACGCTTCTTTGGGGGTTAACCGAGAATTAATACTGATGAGATCACTCAATTTAGCATTTTCTTGCACTTCAAAAACAATAGTAAAAAGTACTTCGTCTTCAATCTTATCTGCCTCTCCATACCAAATTGTAGTAATGGCTCCTGCCGCTTCAAAAATACCAAAATTGTCTTTTGTTAATCCCGTTAAAGCTCCTGTTTTAAGTTCTTGAAAAGCTAATTTTTCTGTATCATATCCCAAGGTAAATTGATAGCCTTCCATCTCTGCAAGATCAGCAGATCTGAAAGCAAGTTCATAACGCTCTCCTGCTACTAGTGTAGCGTCTTCCACTTCGAAATTTAAAGTACCCGCAAATCCTCTCACTTCACTAGAAAGTAAGTTATTGGGATCCGCAGAGTTGTCAATATCTCCTAATTTAACCGCTACAAAGTTAGCATGACTAACCGCTCCTGGTGCAGCAACCACTGATTCTGGAAAATTCTCCGATAAAGGATCATTCAAATTCAGGAAGTTGTAATCAGCATCCACAAATCTCCACGTTCGGTTCGAAGGAAAGTCACTCGTGATATTTAAAATGACTTTTTGGATTTCAATCATATCTAAGATCGTAAAGCCATCCTGCATATTAACATCTGCCGCAATGTATTCGTAGGGAGAATCTAGAAAGTCGAGACTCAACAAGTGTTTTCTTAGCAAAAGCATATCAGAAAGTCCAATTCCACTTGATGCAGTACTACTCTTCGTCGGTGTAATTGTATATTCATGCATCGTAGGCAAGTTTGTGAATCGGAAAATTCCGCTATCATTTGTCAAGCCACCCGCAATACTCCCCGGATCGCTGCTTGTAATATCTAACGCTACGGAAGGTATTCCTACTGAATTAGCCGTTTCGACACTTACCAAAATATTAGCAGGAATAGAATCATGTGGCATCGCCTCAAAAACTTTTTCTTGCATCAAAGTGATTCCTGTATTTTGCATGACAAGATCATGCATCGTCATTTGCTTAACCATTGCTTTTTCTTCCGTGCTCAAGCCTTCATCTACTTCGTAGTAAAAACGATCTCCATCTCTGATGATTTTAAATTGATCTTCCATGATCTTCATGATCGTTGGTCCAAAAAGTGCATCTTGCATATGATCTTCTGCCAACATTCCAACCCAAGAATCAATATCATCAACATCACCATAAAGCGTGGTTAAAGCCGTAACCGCTTCTGGATTAGAACAAAGTTCCGAAATACTATTGTAAGGAGTTAAGCCAAAATCTTCGCGCACTTTGTTAAAATCTGGAATTCCTCTTTCCCTTCCTCGGTTAATATTAATCGCTGCCAAGTCTAAACCACCAGCTCCCGGAGGACCAAACAAGAAGTTACGTACATCATCAATCACCTTTGCATCCATTTCTTGCTGAATCTTAGCCGCCATTCCTTTAAATAGAGGATCCATACCACCACCATCAATAAATTCTAAAGGATTGAAAAAAGCAGATAGCAGTCCAATATCTCCTTGTGGAATAGTATTTCCTGCGTTATCCATCCGTTGAATAGTAGAATTCAATAACGTGTGTCCCAAGCGGAAAGCCGAAGCTGAAAATACATTAAAGACATTTGGATTTTGAGTAGCATCATATCCCGCATAATCAGGAACGTGAACGCCCATTGCTGGTAACCACTCTTCGTAAACGATAGCTTGTAGCATCCCAATCACTAATCTCCGTGCGTGTTGATAAATCATTTCATCGGTCCAAGTAGGATTAGCAAGAATCAATTCGTCACACAAACGATTGTGTTCTCGCACGAATAAAGTGTGCATTGCAATCAATAATATATTCTCATTGGCCCGTACATCTCCTGCTACGAATAACTTTGGAGACATTCCAACGTCATCTGCCATGTGTGGAGCCATAGGATCAATCTCACTTTCCAATTCTCCATCAAGCGTATTAAAAGGCAAATGATTGCCCGCAGAAGTTTTCAATTTACCATCACTAAAGGTACGCAACCAATTTGCTCGATCCAAGTCGGAACCATAGACGCCCGAAGCATCTAGAAATGCGGTAATTCTATTGGGATGTTGACGTGGATTAGCAAAAGAAGTTCCTGTACCCGCAAGCACCTCAGAGCGATTCATACCAATAAAAGCAATGCCCGTATTGAAAGGATCAAACCAAGGATCACCAATCGGTACTTGAATATTAGCCGTTTCAGTATTATTTTCAACTAGGGTAATATCGTGATCAATGAACTGACCAAAAACCCATACAAAATCACTCAATTTGAGCGCGTCATTAATTAGGCTATCTTGAGCAAATAAAGTATTACTAATCAGTCGTGGATTTGGTCGACTGGTACCACCAGGCAAAGCAATACCATCTCCATAAGCAACAGTTGTTTTCCGAGCTAACGGCGCTCCAGCTGCTCCCCAATCTGATTGTTGTAGATTATTTCCAGTACCATCAAAACTTCTGTACTCTTGGGCTGATCCAGGTAGGATACCCATGGATAGGCAAATTAATACCATTAAAGGCTTTAGCCTTAATTGTAAATGTTCGTTCATGGTCAAATAATTGATAATATCGTTCAAATAAGTCCTTTTCGTGACTCGGTTGTTGGGATATTTATTAGTAAGATTCGTGTAAGAGATTAAAATCGGAGGGAAATTATTGCCATAAAGATAAGGCTTTTTCAATTAATTTGCCAGACTTTTATGACTAATTCGTTCCTTCCGTTTTGCACTTGAATGTAAAAACTAGCTAAATAGTTAACACTCTTGAATTTACTAATTAACAAAAATACTATTAAATCCTTAATTTCTTAGTATTTGTATAGTTATAATATATGATTTTTATCAAAGCTCGCAATACTAGTTTTTTAAGGTGCTTGATTAGCTAAAAAAGCAACTACCTTTGTTTTTTCTTAAAATAACTTTGCGCTAAAAAAGCAGTTTACACAAGATTATCGTCTTAACAGTACTCTTAATATCACTTTAAACTTCTGTTAAACTTCACAAGCTAGTAGCTCATTTTTAACAGAACAAAATCTGGAATGATCTGTTTTGAACGAAAAAACATATTTCTCAAAATAAACCATAATATACTGACTATCAATTATTTAATTCAAATAAAAAATTAACAAAAAAGGCTAATCTACAAGAGAGAAACTTATCAAAAATTCTTAAAATGATAATTAAGCTGACTTTTTTATTGGCAAAATATGTGATACTTTAGGTTTAGATTAGAACAATAACCGTCTTTATTATCATTGATAATATTTTTAGTTGCTCTTATCCTTATAAAGGAAAATTTTAAACTAGCAAAGTGCAAAAATATTTAAAACCCTATTCCTAAGTACACTGTAAGCTAAGCAACTGCTCAAAAATTTAGACATCCGCTTCATATTCAAAATAATATTAATACATTTGACGAAAATCTACAAAATTTAGAATCATGAAACAAGCACTCAAATACGCATGGACATTTATCCTAGCAATTTTATTCCTCCCATTGCTACAAGGACAAGAATACACCACCAACGCATATGATCGACAAGCTGGATATTGGACCCTAGGGCTTAATGCTGGTTTGGCTTATCAACAAAGTGACGTTTGTTCTGTCCTCGATGGTTATGGTTTCGGATTAACACTCGCCAAAAATTTCTATTATCGCCCCGGGGCAATTTTTGCTTTCGATATTAGAGGACGAGCCTTGTTTAGTCAAACGGTTGGCCTCGACGATACGCGTTCTTTTGGTCTTGCTAATAATCAAGCGTTAAATGGTACCAATAATTTAGACTTAGATTATCAAAGTCTTGGCTACGTATACCAAAATTACCAAACGAATGCTTTAGAGTTAGGCTTGGAAGGAGTGCTTAGTTTTAACCGTCTGAGAGAACGTACCAATGTCATTCTATCTTTATTTGGCGGCATTGGTCTAGATTTTTATCAAGTGAAAGTTGATCAATTGGATGCGCAAGGTCAACTTTATGATTATGATCTACTCGGAGAAAATCCTAGTAGTTCGGACATTCGTTCTATTTTAGATAACGATTACGAAACGATATCAGATGGTTTTAAAGAAGATGAAATAAAATTAGGTTTGATGCCTAACCTAGGCATAGAATTGGGTTACCAGTTCACACCTAGATTTTCAATGGGAATTGGTCATAAAGTTACCTTTACACAGGTTGATTTTTTTGATGGGCAACAATGGAAAAATGACAATACAAGTTCTGTCGATAACGATATTCATCACTATACTAATTTACACCTACGCTTTATTATTGACGAAGGTCGACGTAAAGAATCACCCCCACCAATCATCGAAGTTACCCGACCTTACGGAAATCCTTATGCAACGAATGAAGCTAGTACGGCAATTCGAGCCAATATCAAACACGTAAAAAGTTCCATGGACGTGGAATACTTTGTAAATGGTCAAACCGCTAATTTCAACTATAATGGTGGTAATTTCTCTAGCCAAGCTCGCTTGCGAGCAGGTAGAAACGAAGTCTTAATCAAGGCACACAATAACGTCGGTAGTGACGAAGCCTTAATTATTATCAACTACAGCAAAGGGGATATCATTCCTCCAGCAATGAATAAACCGGAGGTTGATTTTATCAAACCAAGCAGAACCGGAACAACCGTTGCACAAAGTAACTATGAAGTTCGTGCCTACGTTTATAATGTCTTTAACAAAAGTGATATTGAGTTTACCTTGAATGGTACTAAGCAAAGTAATTCTAGCTTTAGTTTTGACGAAGAAACGCAAGTCTTACGCTCCAATATTCAATTAGCACTTGGCGAAAACTACCTGCGAATCGCCGCTAGAAATAAAGCGGGCAGAGATCAAGAAAATACAGCAATCACTTACGAAAGAACAGGAACGACGCAGCAACGTCCCCGCGTACAAATTACGAGTCCAAATCGAAATCCATTTACCACCGACAATGCTCGTATCAATATTAAAGCAAGAATTGATTACGTGAGCAACAAACGTAATGTACAGTTTTATGTCAATGGAAGAATTAACAATAGTTTCAACTTTTCAGGCTCAAACTTTAGTGCCAACGTGAATTTGAGGCAAGGTAATAATGAAATTAAAGTCTCCGGTCGTAATCAGGATGGAGAAGCGAGCGACGTCGTTACAGTTATTTATAATAGAGAAGTTATTACGCCGCCGACACAAAAACCACGCGTCACCATTACTTCTGCCAGTATGCCAACGACAAATCCACTGAAGCCGAACGAATGCAGAAGTACCGTCATTGCAAAAATCTTGAACATTACAAGTAAAAGTAATATTCGGTTTTCTGTAAACGGTCGCAGCAATAATAATTTCAGTTTTAATACGGCGACCAGAGAGTTTGTCGCAAAGGTTGATTTATCGCCGAATGACAATACTTTCGTAATTAAAGCAACGAATAGTGCTGGTTCGGATCAAGATCAAGCAACCGTTACTTGTGAAAGTAGCAAGCGCTTACCAATCGTTACGATTACACTACCAACCAAGACTTCTTCTAGTACGACGAAAGCGGCGCAGAATGTAAAAGCAACAACCAAACACGTCCGCACGAAGAATGATATCGAGTTTAAATTAAATGGTCAACGAATGACGAACTTTTCTTTTAATTCAACGACGGGAATAATTACCAATGCGGTGACTTTGAAGCAAGGAAACAATACGATTGAGATTAAAGTAAGAAATAACGACGGTACGGATCAGGCAATCGCAAAAGTGAAATACAACCGAGCGACGACTATTCCCAAAAACCCACCCGTTGTTAGTATTAGTAAGCCAAGTAATAATGCTACGGTAAAAAAGGCTTCTTTAAGTTTGGTGGCTAAAGCCTTGAACGTTGGTAATAAGAACGATATTAAAATTACGCTCAATAGTAGAAATATCAGCAATTTCAGTTACAACATTCGTTCAAAAGCCATTAGTACCAATTTGACTTTGAAGGAAGGTAAAAATACCATTGTCGTAAGCGGAACAAATAAAGATGGCAACGACGAAGCGAAAGTAATTGTAAATTATCAAGTAGATCGTATTCCTCCTAGTGTAGATATTACAAGTCCTAGAAATAATAGTACAACGGATAAAAACTTTGGAACGGTAAAAGCGACCGTTAAAAACATCACTAAAAAGAGTCAAATAAAGTTCTCCGTCAATGGAAAAAACATCACAGGCTTCACTTATTTGAGTGGAAAAATATCTGCACCGATTAATCTCAAAGAAGGTAAAAATACCGTCTTGATAAAAGTAACAAACAGCGACGGAGATGCTTCGGATCAAATTGTAATTAACTACAAAAAAGCAGCAGCGAAGCCCGTAGTTAAAATTACAAATCCATCTAAACCAGGTATTAGTAGCAAAAATCCAAAGTACACGGTCAAAGCAACGACGAAAAACGTGGCTAAACAATCTGAACTTTCCGTGAAGGTGAACAACCGTGCAGTGAAGAACTTCTCTTTTAAGAATAATGTAGTTACGCTGACAACGAATTTGAAGAGAGGCAACAATAGTATTGTCATCCAAGCTAATACGGCGGGCGGTACGGCGAAAGCACAAACCTCTATTATCTATACGGCACCCGTTTTAGCGAAGGCGCCCATCGTTAAAATTGTATCGACGAGTCAACCTACGGTTAATCCATTGAATCCTGATGACGGAAGAAGTACGGTCATTGCGAGTGTACTTAATGTAAGTTCAAAGAACGACATCAAAGTTACCGTCAATGGTAAAAACTTTACGGGCTTTAGTTACAATAGTTCAACCAAGCAAATGGTAGCAACGGTAAGTCTTAAAAAAGGAAAAAATACAATCGTTGTGACGGCGACCAATAGCGGTGGATCCGATCAAAAAACAACAACGGTAAACTTTTAAATTAATGCTCGCGGAGTAGTCTCTTTCATGCTACTCCGCACGGAATAACAGTTCACCACAAACCGGGCTGCGCTTTAGACATCGTTCTAGAGCGCAGTTTCTTTTTGTAGCGGGTTCACCTTCCTCCAATCACAAATAAGTTCTATCAAACGTAACGCCCACTACTTTTCTTTAACTTCACCGCTCAATCACGCACCTAAGCCGTTTTTTTTACGTTGTAACTCAGGTAATGATCAGATTTTTTGCAAGTTTCCTCCTTTGTGTGCTCTTCTCCCTGACTGGCACCGCCCAGCAAGATGCTTTTTCTAACTGGCATACTAAAACCTTGCAACTTAGTCAAGGAGAGAATTTTATTGACAGTCTGACCATTATTCCTTCCACTTTGAGTGTTTTTGATGATGAAACGGGAACCCTTTTGCCTGAAAATACCTATCAAGTAACCAATCATGGTTTGATTTGGGAGCGAACGCCTCAACGCGTCAATCTGCGGTATCGTGTATTTGCCTTTAATCTAGATCAAAGTTTTAGTCACTTGGATACGAGTAGAATTCGAACGGCTGCCGATGGCACTTATATTGGTTTTGATTACAACCCGTACGACCCGCAGCAAGGTGTGATTGATTTTAAAGGGCTCGATTACAATGGAAGTTTTGCGAGGGGAATTTCTTTTGGTAATAATCAGAACTTAGTTCTTAATTCGAGTTTTAATTTACAATTATCCGGAAAACTGGGCGATGATATCGAAATTTTAGCGGCCATTACCGATAATAATATTCCACTCCAACCAGAAGGTAATACCCAGCAATTACAAGAATTTGACAAAATTTTCATCCAACTCAAAAGGGGGAATAGTAGCCTCATCGCAGGAGATTATGAACTTTCGCGCCCAGATGGCTATTTTATGAATTACTTCAAAAAACTACAAGGCGCCACTTTTAGTAATAAAAGCGAAGTTTTATCCAAAGGCGTCTTACGGTCAAAAGCGAGCATTGCCATTGCCCGTGGTAAATTTGCACGAAATACCTTACCCATTCAAGAAGGAAATCAAGGGCCTTATAAATTACGGGGACAAGAAGGCGAACGCTTCATTATCGTTTTGGCCGGAACAGAAAAAGTTTACGTAGATGGTCAATTGATGACACGAGGACTCGAACAAGATTACGTCATTGACTACGATCAAGGGAATATTAATTTTACCAATCGGAGGTTAATTACCAAAGATATTCGGGTAATTGTAGAATTTGAATACTCAGATCAAAATTATACGCGATCTTTGATGGCCTTTAATACCGATTATACTTACGATAAATTACAAGTTTATTTTAACCTCTTTTCTCAACAAGACGGTAAGAGTTCTGGCGGAGCACAAGACTTAAGTCCAGAAGAGAAAAAAGCTTTAGCGGATGCTGGCGATGACTTAGACAATGCTTTTGCTTCGGGGCTGGATACCTTAGAAGAGTTTAGTGAATTTCGGGTCAAATACAAGTTGGTCGATAGTATGGGTTACGATAGCATTTTGGTTTTTTCTACCAATCCAGATAGTGCGCGTTTTGTCGCTAATTTTTTATTGGTTGGAGAAGGTCGAGGTAATTACGTGCAAATTCCTTCGGCGGCTAATGGTCGCGTCTATAAATGGGTAAAACCTGATGACGATAATCAACCGCAAGGAAATTACGAGCCCATTGTCAAATTATCTGCCCCCAGCAAGCAGCAAATGTATACCGTGGGCGCACGTTATGCTTTCAATAAAAACTCAACCATTCAAACCGAACTTGCCATGAGTAATTCCGATCTGAATCGTTTTTCAGATTTGAATAGCGATGATAATTTGGGCTACGCCTTATTCAGTCAATATGACTTTAAAAAGAACCTAGGTAAAAAAGAAAAAGGCTGGGAGCTACAAACTGGACTACAGTACGAGTTTGTAGATCGGAATTTCAAAAATATAAACCCTTATCGAGCTGCAGAGTTTACCCGAGACTGGAATATTGATCAAGTCAACGTGACAGAAAAAGCAAGCCTTAACGAACATTTAGCGCAAGCGAAGGTGAAAATTAATCGTGGTCGGAAAGCTAGTTTGGAATATGGTTTTGGTACTTTTTTGCGAGATACTTTATACACTGGAACTAAGCATAGTTCGAGGCTGATCTACCAAAACAAAGGTTTTCAAGTCAATGCACAAATGAGCTTGTTATCTGCACAAACGCCAGAAGAAGAAAGTCAATTTTTTCGACCGAACGTTGATATTTCTAAAAGCTTTAGTGGTTTAGGCGATTGGAAAATCGGTCTTTATGGAGAAGAAGAAAAAAACAGTCGCCGCTCTGTTCGTACCGATACCCTTTTAAAAAATAGTTTTTATTACGACTTGTATCGAGTTTATCTCCGCAGTCCTGAGCAAGAAAACTTCAGCTTTAATGTACAATATGGTCAGCGGTATGATTATTTCCCCGTAGGGAATGAATTTCAAAGGAATACCTTAGCGGACGAGTTTAATTTAAATGGCAATTGGCGACAGAGCAGAGCCTCTAATTTACGCTGGAACTTGACCTATCGACAACTAAAAATTGAAGATCCCGAACTGACGAATCAACAAGCACAGGCGACCTATCTTGGTCGTACCGAATATACCTTACAACTCTTCAAAGGCGCGATTCGCTCCAGCACGGTTTACGAAATTGGTTCGGGACAAGAGCCTAAAATTGAGTATCAATACCTGCCCGTCAATGCGGGAGATGGTGCTTATTACTGGGATCTTTCGAGGGATTTGAATGGTGATAGTATTCCGCAGGTGAATGAGTTTGAGATTGCCAATTTTCAAGACCAAGGCAATTTTGCACGAGTCTCCATTTTTACGGACGAATTTATTCGTACCAATAATGTACAATTTAACCAGAGTCTAAGTTTAAACCCCAAAAAGATTTGGAGCCAAAAAAAGGGACTTGCCCGCTTCCTAAGAAAATTTTCTACCCAATCTACCTTACGGATTACCCGACGTACGCGAGAGTCTGAGGACATTGCTCCTTGGAATCCATTTCAACTCAGTATTGCGGACACCTCTTTGGTATCGGTCAGTGCTAATATTCGGAATGTTCTTTACCTCAATCGGGCGAGTCCCGTGTACGATGTACAAATAGGGATGTTTGACAATAGCAACAAAAATGTGTTGACAACGGGGTTTGAGAGTAAACGCATCAGCGAGCAATTTCTGCGGGCACGGTGGAATTTCAATCGTCAATTTAGTACTCAATTAAATTTGTCGAAAGGTCGACGAGAAAATGATTCGGAGTTTTTCAACAATCGAGATTATCAATTAGATTTTTATGAAGTAGAACCCCAATTTACCTATTTGAGAAATCAAAACTTCCGTGTAATTCTGAGTTATCTTTTTAAAAACAGTAAAAATCAGTTGCTAGAGAATGGAGAACAAGCGAGTCAGCACGATTTTAAAACTGAATTCACCTACAACCAAAGTACCAATACGGCGATTCGATTGAAACTTTCTTACGTAGATATTCAATACACGGGCGAACCCAATACGCCCATTTCTTATGCAATGCTCGCGGGGCTACAAAATGGTAAGAACTATCTTTGGACCTTGAGTTTTGACCGACAATTGGCAAAAAACATTCAACTTAACCTGAGTTATGAAGGTCGAAAAACGGGAGAAGCGCGCGTCATCCACGTAGGAAGAGCCCAAATTCGAGCTAGTTTTTGACCAACAATAGCCAAATCTAGCGACTTAACTTCCTCTTAACAGAAAAATCAGTGCTTATTTTTTAGAAGTCAATTGACATGAGTATCTTTGAAGCTTTTGGAAACCTTAAGGATGAACTCATTATTTCCTCCTTACTGGGCTGATAATCTTTGTTTTCTAGGTGACTTATTGGTGTAATTTTGAATTGCCCCAACAACTTTTCCTCTATTATTTCATTATCATTGTAACCGATCATGGTTAACCGTGACTTTTATCCACTAATTTATCAATACAAACAATATGATGCGTAGTTTGACTTTAACAACACTATTCCTTTTAAGTGGTTTAGTGGCTTTTGGACAAAATGACTTCTGGACGAACTCTAGTCAGAGCAGAAACAGCAATTCTCCTTTGGCAGAAAATGAGGTTTTTCCCGAAAAACTTAGTGCTTTTACTTTAGATTTAAGCGCGCTTCGACAAAAATTGCGACATGCGCCCGAGGAACGTTCAGCGGCGGCACGCTCTAATCCTTTGTCTATCGTTCTTCCTTTACCAGATGGTAGTCGAGAGCAATTCAATTTCGTTAAATCTGCCATCATGGCGCCCGAGTTAGCGGCTAAGTATCCTAAAATTTCAACCTATGCTGCAGAAGGGGTAGAAAATGCTGCAATTAGCTTGAGAGCAGTAATGACCGCAGAGCATGGATTTCACGTAATCATGCATTCGCCCAAAGGCACCATTTTCATCATGCCTTCTACCAAAGATCAAGTAAGTCACTACATCAGTTTCTTTGCGAATGATGTTCCTACAGATGAGCGTTACCAAGAAGGATTCTCTTGTGAAATGAACAGCTTGACCCACGACGAAACGGATTTTGTGGAAGAAGAAGCAGCCTTATTAGAAACAGCCGTTAAAAATCGATCTGCGGTTCCTACCGAACTAAAAACCTACCGTTTTGCTTTAGCGACTACCGGAGAATTGTATAATTTTTACGGTAATACGCCAACTAGTGTTATGGATAATTTGGTGATTGATGTAAATAAGCAGAATAGTATTTTAGAACGGGAAGTTGCCGTTCGATTAATTTTGATTGCCAACAATGATCTATTGTTTTACAGTGATCCAGCAACAGATCCTTACACGAATGGTAGTACGGGAGCAATGCTAGGAGAAAACCCCGATGCAATTAATAGCATTGTTGGTTTTGGAAGTTATGACATTGGTCACGTATGGGGAACGAATGGAGGTGGATTAGCATCTTTAGCTTCTGTTTGTACGACCTCAAAAGCCAACGGTGTTACCTGCCGTTTCGGTGCTTACATTGATGTTTTATTTTACCGTTTGTCGGCACATGAAGTTGGTCATCAGTTTGACGCACCACACACTTTCAATTTTTGTGATGGTAATGAAAATCCAGGAACGGGTTATGAACCTGGTAGTGGAAGTACTATTATGAGTTATTCTGGAGCGGGTTGTATTGAGTGGGTTCAAAATTTTAACGAAGAATATTACCATATAAACTCCGTATTACGGATTCGAAATTTCACAGAAAATGCGGCGGGTAGTAGTTGTGCGACGCCCGTTTCGACGAGCAACAATAATATGCCAGAAGCTTCGATTCCTAATCTCACTGATGGATTTTTCATTCCAATCAGTACGCCTTTTGAATTGACAGGCGCAGGAACAGATGATGACGGAGATGATTTGACCTACTGCTTTGAGCAATATAATTTAGGACCGATGAGTACCTTGGGAACACCAATTTTATCGGCACCTGCATTCCGATCTTATCCACCAACTACTTCTCCTACGAGAACGTTTCCTAGAATGACCAACGTAGTTAACAACTTTAGCGATCAGGATGAAGTCTTACCTACTTATAATAGAGAACTTAATTTCAGACTTACCGTCAGAGACAATCATCCCGAAGCGGGGGCTATTGACTGGGCAGAAATTGGATTTGAAGCAACGGAGTCTGCGGGTCCTTTCCGAGTTACAGAGCCAAATGTAAATAATATTTCTCTCGAAGTGGGAGCATATACAGAAGTAAAATGGGACGTTGCTAATACCGATAATAATTTAGTTAATTGTAAGAATGTCAATATTAAATTATCTGAGGATGGCGGCTTTACTTACCCTTACACTTTGGTCGAAAATGTACCTAATGATGGTAGTCACTTCGTGGTTATTCCTGACGTTATCACCACTACTGCAAGAGTACGTGTAGAAGCGGCGGATAATATCTTTTTTGATATTTCTAATAATAATTTCGAAATTATTCCTCCTTCGCAAACAGGTTTCTCTTTTCAAGTGACTCCCTTCAGCCAACAAATCTGTCTTCCAGAAAGTCCAGTTATTGACCTCAACGTAGGTTCCTTACTTGATTTTACAGAACCCGTAACCATAGCCGTTAGTGGTATTCCTGCTGGTGCGACTCCCGTTTTCACCGCTAATCCTGTACAACCGGGTAGCACTGGAAACAGTTTGACCCTCAACACAGACAATGTAACTTCTGATGGTAATTACGAAATAACAATCAAAGCTTTTGTAGCGGGTACAATGGATACGACTTTCCGTACCATAAACTTAACGACGATTTATAGTGACTTTTCTACTTTTGCCGTGACCTCCCCTACACCGGGAATGTCAGGTGTTGAAGTAGTACCAACTTTCGAATGGACCGCTAATGGTAGTTCGGATGCTTATGATATTGAAATTGCAACGAATCCAGCTTTTGAAGCCGATGATATTGTGGATGCGGTTTACGACTATACGAATACTAGCTTTCAATCTGACGTTGTGCTATCTGCCAGTACGCTTTATTACTGGCGTGTGCGACCGAAGAACATTTGTGGCAACGCAGATTTTACTACTGTTTCGACTTTTCATACGATCGCTTTAAGTTGTGAAGTTTACGATAGTAGCGATGGTCCTAAGTTTATCTCAGAGTCTCAATTACCGAACGTTATCTCTACGATTAGTGTTTTCCCTGACGGTCCTATTAGTGATGTCAACTTACTCAACATTAATGTAGACCACAACTCTGTACAGCACGTAGATGGTTACTTAAAAGGACCTGATGGTACGGAGATTAAATTATTTTCACAAATTTGTGGAAACACGCAAAAAATCAGTTTAGGATTTGATGATCAATCTCCTACTCAGGTTCCATGTCCTCCAATTAGCGGTTTGGTCCATACCCCAGAAGAAAGCTTGAGTATTTTCAACGGATTGGGTACTTCTGGAGATTGGCAGTTTCGGATAAAAGTAGTAGATACAGATGGTGACGGTGGATTTTTGAATTCGTGGAGATTGGAGCTTTGTTCTAGCAGCAGCCAGAATGGTCCAGTCTTAGTTAATAATAAAGAATTGCCATTACCTCCGACGGCGAGTCGAAAAATTTCCTTTGATTTCTTATTAACGGAAGATGATAATAACACGGCGGAAGAATTAATCTATACAATTGTTTCAACTCCCGTTAACGGTGATCTTGAATTGGATGGAACTATTTTAACGCTTGGAGATCAATTCAAGCAGAGCGATATTGATTTATCTAAACTGCAATACAATCACCTTGCTGCCGCAACTACTAATGATCAATTTGGATTTACGGTAATCGACGGAGATGGTGGATGGATTGACATTACACAATTTGAAATCTTGATTGATCCAGACATCGTGTTGAATACGATTGATGTTGAAAAAGCTAACAGCACGTTAATTTTCCCGAATCCAACACAAGATATTTTGAACGTTGAGTTTGCGAATGCTTTTGACGGAGAAGTAGTATACAGCATTTTCAATGTACAAGGAAAAAGTTTACTTAGTGGAGTCATTGGTGCAAATCAAAAAAATACGCAAATCAATACCGCAACCTTGAGCAATGGTATTTACTTACTTAAATTTCAAAGTGGAAATGCTGTTTTTACAAAAAAAGTAACCATTCAGAAATAAACAATTTCTAATATTTTAGAAAGAAGTTCCTTTTAAGCTTCTTTTCTTAACAGCCCCTTCGGTATTTATATACGGAAGGGGCTATTTTTTTTCTTATCCAATACTTCAAGTAAAATAGGCGAGGTAAAAGCGCAAACTACCATTTTGCCTCCCTTCTTCCTGCTACAGAAACGACAAAACCCGTTTCAGGTTCACAAGTAAAGGCACAAGCGCTTATCTTTGTAAGGTAAATAACTTTCTTGATCACTTCCGTAGGCAACGACCACACCTACATTTACAACATAAACGATTATGCGCATTTTGTTTACCCTCTTATTGCTTAGCTACTTAAGCTCAACTACTATCGCTCAGACCAGTACTTCCCTCTGGACTTCCGTTCCCGAACAAGCAATTGAACGAGCGGATGATTGGCAACAACGAATTATTCCACAACAGTTTGACACTTATCGCTTAGACTTGACGCAGTTAAAAACGCGTTTGCGACAAGCACCACTAGAAGGAAGAAGCGGTGATGGATTGACTTTATCCTTACCTTTTGCCAATGGTACTTTCGCTAGGTTTGAAGTATTTGAGTCGCCGATTATGGAACCTGGCTTAGCGACAAAATATCCCAACATCAAAACCTATAAAGGTTACCTTATCGCAGATCCTGCCACTACAGTGAGAATGGATTTCACGCCAAACGGATTTCACGCAATGATCCAATCCACAACGGAAGGCACGATTTTCATCGACCCTTATGCTTATGGGCAGCAGGAGTATCATATGGTTTACAACAAAAAGGACTTCCACCCTTCCGAGGAAGCAATTGCTCAAAAAGTTTGTCACGTAGCCACTCCCGCAAGCGCTTTACCAGTAGACCGAAATAACGAAGAGGTAACAACGACGCTCAACCAATGGGCTAGTTCCAGAACGCCTTCAACTCCAGTGGAACTGCGCACTTATCGCTTAGCTGTAGCGACAACGGGAGAATACACGATCTATCACGGTGGTACGGTAGCACTTGCACTTGCTGAAATGGTTACTGCGATTAATCGTGTCAATACCGTTTTTGAAGCAGAAATTGCGGTTAGAATGATTCTGGTAGCCAATACGGATTTGATCATCTTTACGAATCCAGCAACAGATCCTTTTACCAATGGAAATACCGGAGCGATGATTGATGAAAATCCTTCAACGGTAAATAATGCAATTGGATTCGACAATTATGATATTGGTCATGTTTTTGGAACCAATGCGGGTGGATTAGCACAGTTGGGTTCTGTTTGTGGTGGAAGTAAAGCACGGGGCGTAACTTGTTTGGGAAATCCAATTGGAGATCCATTTTATGTAGATTATGTTTGTCACGAAATGGGGCATCAATTTGATGCAAATCATACTTTTAATAATTGTGGTGGGAATGAAAATTCTGGAACAGCTTACGAACCTGGTAGTGGTAGTACAATTATGTCTTACTCTGGTTTGTGTGGCTCTAATAACGTACAGTTTGCGGCTAATCCAAATTACCATTCTTACTCTTTGGAAGAAATGATTCTTTTTACCCGAATTGGACAAGGAGACGGTTGTGCCACCAAAGTGATGACCAGTAATAATACACCAGAAGCAGAAATTCTAATTGAAGATGGATTTTATATTCCAATCCTGACGCCATTTGCCTTAACGGGTACGGCAACGGATCAAGATGGAGATAACTTAACTTATAATTGGGATCCTTTTAATATTGGTCCGCTTCAACAACCTTTAGGTTCTCCTGCGGGAAACTCTCCCCTCTTTAAGTCTATTCTACCAAGTACTTCTCCGACGCGAATTTTTCCAAGGTTGTCCAGTATCGTCAATAATTTTTCTGACGATTCGGAAGTCTTACCCAGTATTTCTCGTTTGCTAAACTTCCGCTTTACGGTAAGAGATAATAACGTCGAAGGTGGCGGGGTAGATTGGGATGAAATTGCTTTTGAGGCTACTGCTTCGGCGGGACCATTTTTGGTAACGGCTCCAAATACGAACGTAGATTGGGAAGTAGGAAATTACGTAGAAGTGAATTGGGACGTTGCTAATACGGATAATAATTTAGTGAATTGTCAAACGGTAAATATCAAATTATCGACGGATGGTGGTTTTACTTATCCTGTTACCTTGATGGAAGCAGTTCCCAACGATGGGAGTCATTTTGTGGTCGTTCCAAATTTGGTAGGTACAACTTGTCGAGTGATGATCGAAGCCGCGGATAATATTTTCTTTGATATTTCTAATACGAATTTTAAAATTGTTCCACCAACGGAAGCTGGTTTTGCCTTAAATGTTACGCCTTACAGTCAGCAAGTTTGTTTGCCTGCTAGTCCAATTATTGATTTGGATATTAGCGCTTTACTAAACTTTGACGAACCGGTTACTTTTGAAGTATCTGGTCTTCCAGCAGGTGCCGTTCCCGTTTTTACTACTAATCCAGTCTTGCCTTCAAGTACAAACAATACCTTGAGTTTTGACATGAGTGCCGTCACCGTAGATGGTGATTATCAGTTGCAGATTATTGCTTACGGCGAAAATACGGATACCACTTATCGAGAAGCAAATTTTTCTACGATTTACAGCAACTTTGCTAGTTTCGCTTTGACGGAGCCCGCGCCGGGTAGCTCTGGTGTAGCAGTAGCGCCCGTTTTTAAATGGACTGCTAATGGAAGTTCTGATGCTTACGATATTGAAATTGCGACAAATCCTGCGTTTGGCAGTTCAATCGTTGATGCCATTTATGATTTTACGGGCACGGAATTTCAATCAAATATTGTACTAGATGCCAATACGCTTTACTACTGGCGAGCACGACCAAAAAATATTTGTGGCGAAGGAAGTTACACGGACATTGCTACCTTCCATACCGTTTCGCTGGGCTGTGAAACTTACTCCAGTAATGATGGCCCAAAGTTTATTTCTGAGTCTCAACTTCCCAATGTCATCTCAACAATTGCAGTAGCAGCAGACGGAACAATTAACGATTTAAATCTACTCAACATTGATGTCGAGCACGATGCGGTGCAGCACGTTGATTTATTTTTAAAAGGTCCTGACGGGACGGAAGTTAAATTATTATCGAGTGTTTGTGGAAACACCAAAAACTTCAGTCTTGGCTTTGATGATCAAGCTCCTTCTGCCGTACCTTGTCCGCCCATTGGTGGATTAAAGCACGTACCAGAAGAAAGTTTGAGTGCCTTCAACGACTTAAGTACCGCAGGAGACTGGCAATTTAGAGTAAAAGTCATTGATACCGATGGTGACGGTGGATTTTTAAATTCGTGGAAGCTAGAGTTATGTTCTAATATTAATCCCTCAGGTCCTGTGCTTATCAATAACTTAGAACTGCCCTTACCTCCAAGTGCAAATCGCGCCATTACATTTGATTTCCTTTTGGCAGAAGATACCGATAATGTTGCGGAAGAATTGGTTTACACTTTAGTTAGCTTACCTACAAATGGCGATTTATTATTGAATACGCAAATTCTTACCGTTGGTGATCAATTCAGTCAAAGAGATATTGATGAATCGCGATTGGATTATCTCAATACCAATATTGCTGCGACGGAAGATCATTTCCAGTTTACCGTGGTTGATGGCGACGGTGGTTGGATTGATATTACGGAGTTTGATATTTTAATTGATCCAGACATTGATATCAGTACGGTTGATTTGGTTTATGCCAATAACACTTCTATTTTTCCTAGTCCTGCGGATCAAAGTATCAATATTCATTTTGCGGAAGCAATGCAAGAAACAGTTCAATATACGGTATTGAATATTCAGGGTAAAGAATTATTGAGTGGAACGATTGCTGCTAATCAGCAAGATCATCAAGTTCCTGTTCAGCACTTATCGAATGGTATTTACCTCGTAAAATTTCAAATGGGACAAGCTTATTTTGCTAAGAAGTTTAGCATTCAGCGGTAAGCCCTTACTTTTCCGATATGGATTATATATCCCGAATTACGCTTATCGTGATTCGGGATATTTTTTTTAAAAAAAGTCTATCAATAAACTGCTATGCACGTGCATGATATTTTTGAAATCCAAAAAGCAACGTTAAACTAACGAAGAGAATAATACTTAGCGACAAGTACCCGTTATGTTCCGTGAGTACGATCGGTTTCATATCTCCAATGGGAATAAATGCCGCCCAGAAAAAAGGATGACTATGTTCATTCCTATTTTGCTCAATGTAGTTCAACTGTGCTTGTCGCAAAGCTTCTGCTTTATCATTTCCCATTTTAATGTTTCGATAAAACTGTTCCATCAGATCTGCCGTTTTTTGATCATTGACAGACCACAAGGTCGTGATAATACTTTTGGCACCCGCATAAGAAAAACCTCGGGCTAGACTTGTAATTCCTTCCCCTTTTTGCAGTTTCCCCAAACCTGTTTCACAAGCACTTAAAACGACCATATCGGCATTAAGCTTAAGGTTATACAGATCTTTGACGTGGAGCAGTTCATTTTCCATCGTATCTTTTGGGGTTGAAAAAGCAAGATAAGAGTAATTATTTTCGTCGTCATTCGTTTGAGCGTGTGTTGCAAGGTGGATAATTTTATAGTTTCTAGCTTGCTCGATAAACTTAGTCTCCGTCGCTTCTCTGCCTAGCAAAGCCTCTCCTTCCAACAAGTCTGCAATGCGTTGTGCTTCTTTAGTATTGAAGTGCAAATTACCAAAAGCACGCTGTGTACTCCATTCTTTATCCGCTGCAAATAAGGGCGCAAAAGCAATCAAGTTTTTTTGTGGTGGTGGCGTTGGATTTAGTAAGTCTTGTTGGAGCAAACTTGCAGAAAAACTATAACTCAGCGCAAATTTCTTCAATAAAAAATCGTAACTCCGATACTTTTCCAGCGTCGGTGGATAGCTCGTGAGTAAAACTTCGAAGGGAAGATACCCGAGTACACCGTCGGGAATAATTCTAAGTTTGTCGATCGCGTCTAGCTTGAGTGGTGCCAGTAATTTATGGTGTAAGTCAAAGGCTAGTTTAGCAAAATTTTGCGCTTCGTGGTCTTTTGCTTCCAGCAAGCGACGAGGATAAGTAACGATATTTGTCCGCAATTCCTCTATCCAGTCTCCTAAAGGAAAATCTTTTTTGATTTTATAAATTTCAATTTGTTCCTTAGTAATCAAAAAGCAAAAGATATCTGCCGCTCCTACGAAATACTCTAAGAGTGCCTCTTTTTCTGCGAGCAATTCTTTTTGGACATTATCAATCGAAACAATTTTTCTACGATACTTCAGTTGAAAATAGGCAGGATACTCCTGCTCAAATTTATTCATCAGAATAGCGTAAGATTGTTTTAAATCAAAAGTTTTATTTCTAAATGCAGTAAGCTCCTCTTTTTTCTTTCCAGCTACTTTTAGGCGATAAGTTTGTTTCTCATAAAAAGAAATCCCAAGTCGTAAATTTTGCTCTTTTTCAATCAAGCTATCGGGAATCCCCGTTGATAGAATGCCATTAGACTTATATAAGGTTTCCAGTAAAACGACACTTTTGCTTTGCTCAGAAAACTGAAAAGCTTCTCGCAACCAAGCTTCCTCCCCAGTACTTTTATGCAATTGATAACAGTAATTAATTGCTTTGGTAAAAATAGGATAGTAAGTATCGAGCAACTGTAATTTAGCTTTATTCTCCAGATATTGAATGCGTAAAAAATCTATAATTTCCATCGCATTTTTACAATCGACTAAGGCTTTTTGCAACGAAGAAGTTTGCTGGGAACTTTGATATATATTTTCAAAAAGAGAAATTCTATTTTCTAAAATTTCTAAAATGCGAACGCCGGTATTTCGATTTTTATAGGTTTTTTCATTTTCAGGATCAAAAGCTAAGGTTGTCAGTGCGGCTTCAAAATAATTAAGTGCAGCGGGCACAGCATTTAACTCAACGGATAAGTTGGCTAAGTGCGCATAAATCGTAGCTAAAATCGGAACTTCATTTTGGTAGCAAGTTTGCATCGTTTTCAATGCTTTTTCGTATTGCCATTTTGCTCGTTGATATTTTTTTTCTTTTTGATAAATCAAGCCAATACTACATAAGCTCTCCGCATAATGTGCACTGCAAGTCTCACCGTTATTTTGGTAAATTTGTAGGGCTCGATCGTAAAAATGTAGCGCTTTTTCGAATGCGCCAGTTTTGGTGTAGCATTCTCCTAAATTATTGCACGTCGTAGCTAAGAAGCTATGTTTGGCTGGCAAAAGTTTTAATTTTATCGCTAAGGATTTTTTGAATAAAACTAACGCTTCGTGGTAATTTCCCTTGGCAAGTTGGACATTCCCAAGGTTGTTATACTTCCCAAGGATTCGATCATCTTCCAAACCGTGATTGATCAAGATAATATCTAATGACTTTTGAAATAATTCGTGGGCTCTTTCGAAATCTTGCATTTGATAATAGCAAGCTCCTTGATTCGCTAGCGTTCCAATAAATTGATCATGATTGTAAGTATGAAATTTCTGATACAGCAGTTTAGAAATCTTATCATAGTACATACTCGCCATTTGATAATTGCCCAAATAATAGTAACAAAGCGCTAAAACATTTAGCTGTTGCGTTAACGCAATTTCTTGTTTTTCTGCGAGACTTAATATTTCTACACCGCGCGTAGCGTAAGCTATCCCGTGTTCTATATCCCAGCTTCGCAAGGCGGAAATACTCATAGGTTTATACGCTTTGGCCAGCCGAATATCATTTTTACCGTACTGTTTGCGATAGTAGTTTAGCGCCTGTGTAGCCAACAATAATGCATCTTGATACGCTCCTATAAAGTTTAAAGAGTCTGCTTCGACAATCCAGTTTTCTGCTTTTTTATCGGAAGAAGAAGATTGGCTGTGACCGTTTATCAGCCCAAGGAGGCAAAAGAATAATGTAATCCAAGTTCTCATTTTCAAGTTATTCGGGTCTTAGAAAAACGTACACGGAGTACGTTGAGTCAAGTGTTAAGAGCGAAAACTTGAATAGTTTACTACGGAAAAATATATTTCAAACCGAAGCAGTTTGTAAACAGTTCTAATGTAACAAAAAAAATACAAATTCAGAAATCCTATTCGAAAGTTATAACAAAAAAATAGCGCAAGGCTAATTCCTACTTCGAAAGGTAAATTTCTTAGTAGGTAATTAGCCTTGCGCCGGGCATTTTTTTTAATAAAATGAAATAGTTGAAATAGTTTAAGGCTTCAACTTATCTTCGATGTAGCTCAGTATTTTATTCATCAAATGAACGCGATCTTTACCCCGCACATTATGAGGATGCATCGGATAAGGCATGAAGTCAATCAAGATGCCATCTTGTACAAATTTTTGCACCAAAGACAAATTGTGCTGCATCACCACAACGTCATCAACCGTGCCGTGAATCAAAAGTAAGTCGCCTTCTAAGTTTTGTGTATACTCCATCAACCGTGCTTTTTTGTAACCGGCAGGATTTTCTTCGGGCCGATCCATGTAGCGTTCTCCGTACATAATTTCGTAGTATTTCCAATCAGTAACGGGACCGCCCGCTACCCCAACTTTAAAAGTGCCTGGTTCTCGCAACATCAACGAAGTCGTCATAAAACCACCATAACTCCAACCGTGTACAGCCATCCGATCACCATCAACGTAAGGTAGAGACTTGAGGTAATTGACCGCAGCAATTTGATCTGCAATTTCTGCGTCTCCAAGTTTACGGTGAATCACACTTTCAAATTCGAAGCCTCTATTTTTGGAACCTCGATTATCCACTGTAAAAATAATATATCCCTTTTCTGCCATGTGATGCATCCAAAGTGGTGCACCACCCAACCAACGATTCGTGACCATCTGTGCGTGTGGACCACCGTAAACGTAAACCAAAACGGGATATTTTTTTTGTGGACCAAAGTCGCTCGGCTTAATCATTCTAGCGTGCAAAGTTGTTCCATCGGCACCTTGCACATCAAAGATTTCAGTTGTGCCAACGCGATAGTCTTCCAAAGGGTTTTCGGAAGTCAATAAATTCTTCAAGCTCTTACCTTTCAAGTTAATGAGATTGATGACACTTGATTTTTGTAAATTAGAGTACCGATCCAAAAGATAAGCACCATTATCACTTAAAGTAAAGCGATGAACACCTGCTTCTCCGTTGACACGCTCCGATTGCTCGGTTTGCAAATCAGAAACGTAGGCATAAATATTCAAACCGGTATCGTCCGTTGCTTGTACCACCACTCGCTTCCCCGTATCATCGAGTCCTAAAATATTTTGTACCACCCATTTCCCTTTGGTCACTTGGTTGAGTAACTTCCCGTCGGTATTGTAACGGTAAACGTGTTGAAAACCATCTCGTTCGCTGATCCACAAAAACTCTGAATTATTGTTTGGCAAAAACCAAACGGGATGTTCCGGTTCTACGTAACGCTCATGCTTTTCTTCGAAAAGTGTTTTCACTAAATTTCCGGTAGTTGCATCATATTTATTGAGCCACATTCGGTTTTGATCTCGATTCACGACGGCGATGTAAAGAAATTTTTCTTCCGGTCCCCAAGCTAAGTTGGTCAAGTATTGTTCGGGGTCACCCGTGACGTTGAGGTAAGTCGTTTTATTAGTCTTAGTATTATAAATACCGACTTTAGCCGTTTCACTTTTTTGTCCAGCCATCGGATATTTGATATTGCGTAAGGTTCCGGGTGTCGTGCTAATATCGAGTAGTGGATAATCTGCAACGGCGGTTTCATCTTTTTGATAAAAGGCGAGATGACTACCTTTTGGTGACCAGAAAGTACCTTTTCCAATTCCGAATTCGTAGCGTGCAATCGCTTGTCCGCTCACCACATTTGGATCTGCGATATCGGTGACTTTAATTGCGGCATTATTTGGCGTGGCTAAATATAAATTATGATCTACCGTATAAGCTAAGCGCTTTCTGGCGACGTCAAAATCTAGATTTGAAGCACCTGCAGGAACGGCCATAATCATACTTCCCGTCTTCGTTTGATAATTGTATTGGTAGTATTTTCCTTTAGAGGAGAAATAAAATTCTTGGCTACTGATCCAGCGAATAAAAGGCATTCGCGTCAAGGATAAATCAAGTGCGGTATTTACCTGAGACAACAAAACCATTGGAGTTGTATTTCCTCCCGCTGCAAATTCGATGATTTCATCTCCATTAGCAGAAGTACAACTCAAGCTATTTGCATTTTTCACCCATTGCAAATTAGACATCGTTTCTGGTCCTAACGTTGAAAAGCGTTTTAAAACTGCATCATTTAAAGTCAGTTCTTTTTTTTGTGCTTGTAGGTTAAGTCCCCATCCCAAAAGTAGTAGGGTTGCTAGTAAAGCGGTTTTTCTCATAGTATTTTTTTTAAGTTAACTTAATTTTTTGGGGCAGTCATTCGCTTACTTGACGTAAACGCAAATTCCACCGATAGCTGATTGGATTTTATTAAACCCGTAGCTTTAAAAAATGCTCCTATTCCCATTCCCCACTCATGGGGCTGTCTTTAATTTTTAAATAATTTTCAATTTCTCGTTCGATGTATCGAGCGTAACTAACAGAGTGCAGACCTTTCACCAAGTTGAACTCTGATCTATCTGTCAAGATTAAATCTACCGAAAAAGCATAAACGGGTGTATCGTTAGATCTCCCCACTTCGTAGCGTTTAACGTAAAGTTGTTTAATTTCTTTAGGCGTAAAATATTTATCTTTTTGAATAAGAAAATTAACCGGTTTGTGTTCGACCGACAGCTGATTTTCATCAACCGTAATGTAGGTTGTATTGACGAGGTAACCGATTCCTGCGTAAAGCAGATAAATCCCTACTGCGATAAATGGAATCATAAAAAGCGAAACCCCAAATTCTCCGGAAAAGATCATGATGCTCGTAAAAAAAAATACAAAGACATTCCAAAATAATGCAAAAAAGAGGGTGAAGAATTTACCGGACTTCCGCCATTTCACCATAATCTCCAATTCGTTCATCAGTTTCAAAACTTCAATTCCTGGTGGAATAATCAATAGCTCGTTTCGCAATACGGTAGGAAACTCTCCCCTTTTTTCTCGCTCTTTGGTAAATTCAAAAATATTATTGCAGCTTTTGCATTTGGCAATAGTCTTGACGATATTGATATCATCATAAGGAATGGGAAACTGACAATCGGGGCAGTTCAATGCCATAAGGAAATAACTAGTTTATTAGAATTGGAGATTAGCGAATCACAAAGCACTACCTTTTGCAACACGCTTGCACAACGAATTTAATAAATCTTAGCAAAAGAACTGCTAAAATGGGGCAATGTTCTCTTATAATTAATAGAAGTTGTTTAAAAAGTAAATTAAAGCTCACATTACCATACGAATTAGCATAAAACCTTAATCTTTTGTTGCCAGAAGCACATAATAAGGTGCCAATCGAACGCCAGGTGTCCCCAATCTTCCGATTATCCAATTAAAAAGCGCCTTGATTTTATTCTTCTTTCCGCTTTGTGGGCTACTTCCGTAGAAGCCTTGAAGTACTTTGGTTGTACAACCTTGTCGAGCTAAAATTTCGTTGAGTTGGTAAGGATTCATTAATTTTTCGCACCAATTTCCCGTCAAGGGATCACAAGTGTTGGTAGGATGATCAATGGGTTGCGGTAAAATGCCCGTAGTTAAGTAGCTTTTGGCGGCTGCTTCGATATCTTTTTTAATTTTTCCGCGCGTCAATTTGCTAAGTTGTTCTACTTCTTGCTCACTCAATTGATTCGTGGTGAAAGCCTTCAGTAGCTGCTTACGAATAGTTGCGTAAGCTTGTAGACTATCTTGTTCTTTTTTTCCAGGGTACATTTCTCGATCGAGTTGATCTACGGTTTGTTGTGCTTTCTTCAAACGACGATTTATCACTGGATTCAAACTATTGGCGGCGGTTTCTAAAACAATTCGGAGCGCCGTATTTTTTCCTAAGCGTGGCAATGCTTTGAGTAAATTTTCAATCTCATAAACATGCTCGATCACTTCGCTAGAAAGTACTACTTGACAGGCGAGGGATTCCGTTTCACAGTAGTGGATGACATCCGTTACCTCTCCCTTTACAAAAGTTATTTCGTAGCCTAGAGCTTCCGCTAAAACTTGAGCATCGTGACAACAAACTTCATAAATGTCATTATAAATAACTTTAGCGAAGCCTAATTCTGCGGCTAAAAAAGAAAGGATGCCCGTTCCACCACCGTAATCGACAACTACCATTTTCTCCCGATCTATGGGATGCTGGTCGAGTGCGAGATACAAAAGATAGGTATACATTTGTAAGCTGTGCTCCAAGTTTGTAAGATGGTGTTTGGCGTACTTTCGAATGTAAGGAGAAATCGCTAACGCCTCCAAGTTCAACCGGTTGAGCTTGGTCTCTAATCGCTGGGCAGCGGCAGACAGTATTTCAATCAGTTCTTGATTGGAAAAACGAGGACCTTGGGGATAGACAAATTTCATAGATACAAATAGTTTGCCCATCAAAGATACAAGAATTTTGAGGGCAAGAACTAAGTTGATTAAACTTTAGTAAAAGGACTTGACCTCTTAGTACTCCCGACGGGGTTCGAACCCGCAACCTCTGCTGTGAAAGAGCAGTGACTTAACCAATTCGTCTACAGGAGCAATTTGTATTGGTACTTAGTACTCAATACCAGTAGAAGTTCGAGAAGGATTCGAACCTTCATCCCTAGAATCAAAATCTAGCATCTTTACCCTTAGACGATCGAACTATTTTTTGTACCTCAGGAGGGACTCGAACCCACAACATCGTGATTCTAAGTCACGCATCTCTGCCAATTGGATTACTGAGGCATTTTGTTTTTTATATCAAGGTGTAAACACCATTTTATTTTGGTCTAGCAGATTAGGATTTGAGCCTAAATGTTAATTTCATTGTGTTGCCAATCAACTTGCTGGCAATGAAAAACCTAGTATTTTCAACTAGTTCGCGTCCTTAGCGTGTTGCTTTTCCAGTACTTGTTTTGGTAACATTTTTTTATCAATGTTCCCTGTTGATTTTTCATAGCTTTGGTTTTCTCGCTCAGCGTCGAACTGAGACAATGCATTTTGAGTTAGTCTCTCCTCCTAGAGACAACGAGAATATTTTCGTGGTGACGGATAGATTCGAACTATCATCGCCAAGGTCTTCAACCTTGCGCTCTACCAGTTGGAGCTACATCACCTTTGTACTGACTTGGTTTTAGCATTGCTTTGGTCGAATAATGTCTTAGCGATTTTTTAAACCAATTATTTATTTTAATAAAATATAGTAGCGGTAACGACGGGACTTGAACCCGCAACTTGAGGATAGACAATCCCCTGCTCTACCAAAATTGAACTACGTTACCGATTTGCAATAAACGATCTAACCGCTAAGTGTCTATTAACACCGAAGTTGATTATAAATTGAAGCACTAATAAAAACTAGCGCGGTGTATGACAAATCTGTTTTGCAAAAAAATTGCAAAAAAGCAGGCCAGCGAAAAGGAATGGTGAAAAAGAAATGTTTTCGCTGCTGCTTTGACTAACAGCTGCGAATTCGTGAGAAGGCGAACTATTAGTAGGGATGACGGTCAACAAAATCGGCGCGTACCTCGATCCGTTCTCCAGCGCTAAGTGCCAAAGTCGAATCTTGCAAACCAACCGGTTCATAAGCCGTAAATATATTTTGTTGTAAGAATAACATCTTAAAATGTTTTATTCGTTAAGTTAAAATTGTTGATCAAATAATGTTGTCATGATCAGTTACGATCTATTAATGCTTTTTGAGAGTAGATTAGTTCCACAAGACAAAAAAAAAATTTAAAAATAATTGAGCTTAGTTGTAAAAAACGGGTTTACAGCTTTTTAGAGAGAAGAAAATAAATGCCTTTTTCATACCAACTCCTCTTCCTTTTTCAAACTAATGTACCGATCGCTGAAATAAAAAATTACGCTGGTTATTAAGAGAATTGAGCCGTAGTAGATTAATTTAAAGCTATTTACTTTGTGGGAAGCGTCAGAAATAAAAAACATGAAATAGCTCAAGAGAATAAGAACACTTTTGGCTAAAGGAAAAATTGCCCAAGACTTGATACTTAATTGTACGTATTCATGTTTGAGAACAATTAAGATAATGGCAGCTAATTGAAAGAACATCGTAAACAATACCGTAAAGTCTTGCAGTACTAGTAACTTGATGGCACTCAAATTAAAAAAGCCGAAGATGATCAGTAAGACAAAATAGATGTAATACTTGTTATGGTAAACTACTTTTTCCAAGAAAATTATTTTTCACAAAAATAGAGAATAAAAATTAATTTATCGCAGTTGTTTAAAAACTCAAAAAATGTTTACGAATTATTAAACAACTTTATGGGACGTGTAGAAATAACGGAAGCGAAAGTTATTAATTGTGCTGGTAAATTATATCGTGGCTTACGAAGCTATTTAAGATAGAAATGGCAGACCAGTAAAACTAGTCTGCCATTTTAAAATCTTTCGTTTTATTTATGAAGTTGTTTTAAAATATTGGTCTCTCACTTTCAAGAAGCTTTTAGACTTTGGTGCGAAACCGTCAACTTTTAAATAAATCAGATAGAATCCAGCGGGTAAATCCTTAACATCTAGGGTTAATTGATTTGTACCTTTTGATAATTCGGTATCGGTATGAAAAAGTTCAACACCTTGTGCATTTGCTACAATCGTTTTAACTGCTGCATTTTCTTTAAGTTCAAAATCGAGTGCTACTTCTCGTTCTACCGGATTCGGATACAAGCTTAAGTCCGCAATCATTTCTGCTGCCAAACGAGCGTTTACGCCACTGAGATTAATGGTATAATCTTCCACTTCTCCAATCGGAAATTCACCACAAGGGTCCGCGTAAGCTTCTCGCTGCATGGCTACTCGCATTCTGGTCGTTCCGGCACTTGCCGTATTCGGTACTGTAACAAAGTCAGAAATTGTTGCGCTAGGTGTTCCGTTGATTGGTTTGGGAAGGATACCTGAGAACGCTAATTCCTGTGGTTCTTCAAAAATATTATTTTGATTGTAATCAATCCATACTTTAAAATATTCGTCGTAAGTCGTGTAACTAAAACCTGTCGTTAAGCTAAGTGTATAGGTATTTCCAATTACGAGGTCCGCACTTTGATTTGTAAAATCACTGTACGAGGATTTCGAGGAAGTATGATTTAGGTTTGCTAAGTTGACACTACTGATCCATTCGTGCCAAGGGAAAACACCGCTCGCTTCGCAGTACTCTTCAGCCGTTTGTCCCGTCGTTACATTGAAGTTTCGTGTGATTGGTGGTGCAGCGTTGAAGTCTGCGTTACCTGCTTGCGTTGCCCGTACAACTACCGTTCCGGTGCCACCCGTCAAGCTAAGGGTATTTCCAAAAATTGCCGCTGGTCCTGCCAAGATTTCAAAACTTACGGGAAGACCAGAGCTTGCCGTTGCCGTTAATTGAAATGGACTATTTGTTGCCGTTTGATCTGGAATATTGGCAAAGCTAATCGTTTGATCTTCCGCAGGAGAGACACCGCTATTAACACAAATTTTAATTTCTCTAATTTTGGCTTCAGAAGCCGTTTTATCAAAACGCAAGTATCGTGTCGTTAAGTTTAAGTTTTCAAATTTTTCCCACTGAAGATATTGTGCGGTGTTATAACTAACCACTTTATTTCCCCAGTTTCCTGGTGTACCTTCAAAGATTTCAAAATCTCCAATGCCACTACCATCTAAAAGCGCAATGGTATTAATTTCATAAACTGCACCGAGATCAATATAAGCAGATTGTGGTCCCCAAGGTAAAATCCATTCTTGCGTAGGTGAAGTACTTCCCTCTTCGCAAATTGGATCACCCGCTTCACTTTGTTCGTCCACTAAACTTCCACCTTGATTGACAACGTAAACGTTTGAGTTGTTACTCAAGTTGGTAATCATATCTGGCGTTAAGGCTAGCACTGTACAGTCGCAGCCCGTTGGTCCCGAAGAAGTCACGTTGAAACTACGATTCACATTAGGCGCAGCATTAAAATTAATATTTCCTGCTTGGCTCGCACGCACGGTAACCGTTCCAGTACTTCCCGTTAGCGTAATCACATTTCCTGAGAGCGTTGCTGGTCCAGAAATAAGGGTGAAGCTTACCGGTAAACCAGAACTTGCGGTAGCGTTAAGGCTAAACGGAGCTGCCGTAGTTGTTTGATTAGCAATTGGCGTAAAGCTGATCGTTTGGTTTTGAGGTGTTGGAGTTGTCGTAGTTCCATTCAACGCGCCTGGCGTTGCTGGAATTGCCGTCCAACTTCCTGCTAAAGCGTTATCCAAACTAGGGTTCGATAATTGTAGGGTTGGTCCGTCGCCATCCGCAGCCGTAGGCCAAGGATCTTTATCATCATATTCTACGGCATCAATTAAAACGCCATTTGCATTTTTCAAGGTAATTCTTTCTCCACCGCCACTCAAGCCAAAGCCGCCTGGATCTTGACCGAATTCTCCTACGAAGTTACTAACAGAAGGATAAGCTGCAGTAAAACTAGCTGCTTCTTCTACGAGTACTAGATAACCACCCGCTGGTAAAATAGTATTGGCAGGAAGCCCAAAAAAGTCGTCACTCTCATCTTCAAAATACCAACCAGAAATATCTACTGGAAAATTATTAGGATTATGAAGCTCTATCCAATCCGCTGGATCAGGACTGTCGGGAGAATTGTAGTTAATCTCATTAATCACGATTGGCGAAGTTGCTGTAGAACCCAAGCCGAAATTAGCGGTTAAACTTGCATTGCCTGAAATATTGATTGCCGTCGTCGCATTCGAACTATTGCTTGCACCAGACCAATTATTAAAAATATATCCGCGATTTGCTTTAGCGCGGGCAGGAATATCAATACCACGGAAGTACACTCCAGAAAAAGGTAAATTATCTTCTTCTAAAGTCAAGGTACTATAAAAAATTGTTCCTCCGTTGGCAGGATTTGCATTCACTGCGACATTACCGGTTCCGGTGATTTCATCAAACGCCTCTACGAAATGGTTGCGAACGGTTGGTACGCGATTATTCGCAAACAATCGTAATTTGTCTACGTTTTCTGCCCAAGAGAAAAACCCA
>JBGCFY010000217.1:0-5732 GCA_045110315.1 Saprospiraceae bacterium | reverse complement strand
TATTAACTGGCATCATCTTTTGAGCAGCCTCTTCGTTACCCAAAGCCTTCCTAAGCAAAGGCTTAGGGCGGTTTTCGTGCCTTGATACTACTCAAAATCTAACCCCATTTAATGGTAATTTTTTTTGTATTAGTACTTAGGTTGTGAATTTTATTTCGATTACCTAGACTGTTTTTATTTATTGTTCGTAAGTAATTTCAAGTACACAGTTAATCCGAACGTTTTTTCCGTCAACTTTTGCTTCAGAGATAAAATTTCTAGCAATTTTTCTTTCTTGCGTTAACTCTTCGATTCTTTCTTTAGAATCTTTGGTGTCACAACATTCATCTTGAAGATTTTGGCTTAGTCGTTGGATTTTGTGGAAATTAATTTTCTCTTTGATTAAAGAACTGACTAGGTCTGATGCTTCAGAAGGTGTAAATTGTCCTTCAATGAGTTGGATTTTTTGGATTACTTCGGTCATTTCCATTTTTCTTTTATTTAAAGCGTTTATAATATTTTATTTAAAATTTTAGTTTAGGCGTCAGCGTCTTAGCGTGGTATTTAGTTTTTACGATCCACTGCTCTGAGCAACAATAAAAAGGTAACGATTAAGAAAGCAGGTAAGCTTTCGAATAATAAATACTGATCGTGTGCGATGGACCAATTTATCCAAACGGTTAAAAATGTGATCCAAGAAAATGCAAGCGCTAAGTCTTTAACTGAGTGTATCGTTAAATTTTCAAATGCTTTGGGTTGTGATGATCTCAACTTAGCACTAGCTGATGGCTTGTTCTTTTTATAAAGTTCTTTCGTGGCATTTTGCATAGAATAAAATTTTTAAGGTTTTCTAGAGCATTTTTTACTTGAATGTTTTTAAAGCTTAAACTTGATTGGTAAAAGAAACTTTTGAGTCAAGGGTAATTATTTATCTAATAAATTTTACGGTACGTTTTGACTTCTTTCTCTTACAGTATTTCAAATTTTATAGTTGTAAAAAATTGTAATTGTTTTTTGTTTCTATTGCAAAGATGCGTGTAATTTTCATAAGTTTTTATTTATCTTTATAATGTAAACCATAAACAAAATTTATGAACTATACCCTTCACCAGTTGAGAATATTCCTCCAAGTCGTTAAGAGTGAAAGCATTACGAAAGCTGCGGAAGCTCTTTTTTTGACCCAACCAGCGGTGTCAATCCAGCTAAAAAAACTTCAACAACAGTTTTCTATTCCCTTGACGGAGGTCATTGGTCGTAAATTATTCATTACAGACTTTGGAATTGAGATCGCTAAAGCCGCTGAAAAAATATTGGCGGAGGTAGAAGCGATCAATTACCAGACGATGACTTACAAAAATCTTTTAGCGGGTAAACTTAGTATTTCGGTAGCCTCTACGGGAAAATATGTAATGCCTTATTTCTTGTCAGCCTTTATCAATGAACATAAAGGAGTGGATTTAGTGATGGATGTTACCAATAAAACGTTGGTCGTAAAAAGTTTAGAGCAAAACGAGGTAGATTTTTCGTTGGTTTCGGTAATCCCAGAGGAATTGAAAATCAACCAAATGCCTTTGCTGCAAAACAAATTATTTTTGATTGGAAGTACCAAATTGAAGTCAGATAAATCGAAGAAGATTAAATCTATTTTTAGAGAATATCCATTAATTTTTAGAGAACTTGGATCGGCCACGAGGAATGCCATGGAGCAATTCATCCAAGAGCACGATTTACCCATTTTGAAGAAAATAGAATTAACGTCGAACGAAGCCGTGAAGCAAGCCGTGATTGCTGGGTTGGGTTATTCTATTATGCCATTGATTGGGATTAAGGATGCTTTGAAGAACGGAGAGGTGGAAATTATCCCGTTTAAAGGTTTACCAATTATCACTAATTGGAATTTAATCTGGTTAAAGTCAAAGAAACTATCTCCCGTCGCGAATGCTTTTCTTGAATATTTGGAAGGTGAAAAAGATCAAATCAAATTGGAGCGTTTTGATTGGTACGAACGCTATTAGTCGGAGTTAGGTTATTTTAAGGAAGTGCTTTTAACAGGTGAAAACAACTTCCTTAAATAAGTGGGCTTACTCTTTCGCGTTAAAAAAGGAAACACCGTCTTGCTATGTTTCCTTCTTCAGTTTGGAGTCCACTAAAACAATTTCTGTATTTAATAGTCTTTGATAAATGCTTCCATCGTTTTTCGGTCACCATTAAAAGTATCAAAATCATTCTTTTTACCATCAAAAAAATAATTCCCTGTTTTTTGCCAAATCAACCAATTCTTTCCTTGCCAAGCTTTAGGAAGCTGGGGTTTTGTTTGCGCTTCGTAGTCTGCAATCCAGAGTGCGTAGGTACGGAAAGCGGGAGTATTCAAGTATTTATTTCCGATATAGTTATTGGTATAAATCATTGGTTTACGGTTCAAGTGTTTTTCCACTGACTGTAAGAATGTTAAGATATCTTTCTGAATATTTTCAACGTTTTGTTGCTTACTTCCTTCGAAGCTTGTGCCTTCAAAATCAATAATGGGGGGTAAATCAGTTGCTTGTAAATCTTTAATGGTGCTGGCAAAATTTTCCGCTTGGGGCATTGGGGCATCTTTCGTACGATAAAAATGATAAGCCCCTCGGATAAGGCCTAGTTCGGGAATTGTTTTCCAATTGAGCTGGAAGTCAGGATCGGTGTAGGTAATCCCTTCGGTAGCTTTACAAATAATAAAGGCAAATTTATCTTGTTGTTTTCGAACTCGCTCAATTTCGGTACCTTGGTGTAAAGATAAATCTAGTCCGTAGACGTATTTTGCTGGGGGGGGCGTTACCGCTTGTATAGCAGGAATGGAATCATTCTTGGACCTTCCTGCTTGGTCGGTTTGATCATTATTATTGCAAGCAAAGCAAGAAAGAAGTAGAAGCGTTAAAAAACTGAAAAAAGGTAGAGACTTTTTCATGGATGATTTGGGATTAAGTAAGCACTTACAGAAGTTATTTAAAAATGCCAAAAATGTTTACGAATTGATCTTTTTGTACAAATTTTTAGCTTTTTTATCCTCTGTAGCGGTGCTAAGAACGCTAAAAATAGCTTCAACCTGCCTGCTGACAAAGGCTTGAACAAAAGACTCTGCTTCTCAACTTTTTTTTGAATTATTAAACAATTTCACAAATTAAAAATTAAAACTATTTCCCTAATTTAGGTAATTAGAGTATTGTTGGCTTCCTAAGCCTTCAAGCTAAACTAGAAAAATAAGAAACAAATATAATATTATTATAAGCATTCCTGATTAAAGTTTCTCTATTGTGTTGTTGAAAGTTACGGTGACATCATCTTTTACGTTAATTTTTGGGTTTTTACAAAAAATTATGCTGTAACTAATGCCTTCGTGCCAAAGTTTTAACTCAGAAAGAACTACTTATACACTACATTATTTTATAATAATAAATCTAAGAAAAGGCAGTGACGTTTTTGATATCTAATCTGTTGATATGGACTAGAAGTGGCGAAACCTTTGTTGGTCAAGGGTTTAGTGCTTTTCTGCAAGGAGAAAAGTACTTGAATTTTAAGGTTTTATCTTGTTTGAAGGATTCCCTTGAGATGTTAAAGTTTAGGTAATAGCAATAAAAAGGCTTGATTTTGGTTATTAATCATGCAACGATGGTCTACTAGTAATTTTAGTGCCTCGGTGTGAATTCCCCCAAAATGTAGGTTTAGTTTTATCGTTTTAACGAAATCGGAAAAGCTAAACTTATTCAAAACAAACAAAAACAGAGCAAATAATTGACTGTAGTTAAAAGGCTATATTCTAGAATATAGTCTAGTGGAGTCTTTTTTATAAGCTTTTTACCGCTTAAAGTTGTGAAAGGTATTTTAAAAAAAACTTCAAGTTGTTGAACCCTTAAATTATGTTTGTATGACAAAGAAAGAGCATAGTCTGAAAGACTTAAAAAAGCTACTATTTAAATTGGATAACAAAATGCAAGTGCATTTAAAAATGAAAAATGTTAAAGCCAGTTTAGCGAACGGATGAAATAACTAACCTTTAGAACTTTGATGAATAAAAAATAATAAGAGCCAGTAGACTTTAATCTACGGGCTCTTTTGCTTTTCAAGCATTTCTGTCCGAGTGCTTATTTAACGGGGAATTACGAATTTTAGTCATTTAAAGTCAAATTTAGCCTACTGGAACACTTTTAAATTGAAAATAGCATTGTATTTTTAACCTGTGAAAATGATCAAACTAAAGATAGGTATCGTACTGCTGTTGCTGAACGTAGGTTATAGTAGCCTTGCGCAAACTCTTTTGCCTAAAATATTGACGGCTGACTTACAGTTAGAAAAAGGAATGCGATATTTGGTGGAAGACTCGCTCTGGGTGCCATCAGCTTATCGCTTATCTATTCCCGCAGGTGTACAAATTGAGCTAGGAGAAGGTGCTTTTTTGCGGGTAGCGGGAGGATTTAGTGCGATAGGAACGGTAGCAGAACCGATTGTTTTTAAAGCAAAGCACAATAGCTGGAAAGGATTACTTTTTCAAAGTGCGAGCGAGCTGGTACAACTTCAGCACTGTCAGGTACAAGATGCCAAGGCTAGTGCAAGCTTTATTGCTGCCTTTACGGCGATAGATTCAGAAGTACATCTAGAGGCGATTCATTTCTCAAATAACAGGCAATGTGTTTATATTGAGGGTAGTACAATGGTGCGAATTTTAGCTTGTCAATTTGCGGCAGATAACTCGAAGGAACACCTAAATATTAGAGCCAGTTCGGATTGTTTGGTTGAGGCTTGCGATTTTAGACAAGTGAATGGTGGAGATGCCATTGATTTTGATCAGGTGACGAATGGAACGATTGCTAATTGTTGGTTGGAAGGAGGAGTAGATGACGGAATCGACATTGGAGAGCAGAGTCTTGAGATTTTATTGGTAGGCAATCAGATTTTTGACCTTTTTGAGAATGGGATTACGGTAGGGGAAGAAAGTGAAATTACGGCGACTCATAATCTTATCGTAGGTTGTGCGAAGGCGGTAGAAGCGAAAGATGGTGGACGAGTAATAGCGACTAATAATACTTTTGATCAAAATGATTATGCATTTGCGGGGTTTAATTTCTTGGGGAATGCAGGAGGGGGGACCGTAATGGTACGGAATACCATTGTTTCCAATAATCGCAAAGCTTTAATACAGGGCGAAGATCTGAATTTAGAGATAAACTACAGCTTATCCAATAGTGATTTTTTACCTGGGAGTACGAATCTTTTTGCTGATCCAAAATATATTGATTCAGCGTCGAGAGACTATAACTTGCAAGTGATTTCGCCTTGTATTGATCAGGGGGACCCAACGAGTATGCTCGATCCAGATTTATCAAGAAATGATATTGGCGCTTTTCCAGCGGATCAGCAAAACTTGCCCATTTTTGCTCAAAATTTTCCGAATCCTTTTGATCAGCAGACGATCATTACTTACGAATTGACGGAGGCGCAGCAAGTGCGTTTAATTATCTATGATGGGCAAGGTCGGCAGTTAGCGGTATTGGTAGATTCTCCTCAGAGAGCGGGAAAACATCGCTACCACTGGCTCACGGAAAAAATGGCGGCTGGAATTTATTTTTACGAATTGCGTATCGAGAATGTGCGTAAATATCTCGGGAAAGCGATTAAGTTGTAAGCGTATCCAGTGATATAAGTAGTTTGCAGCATTAAATTAACTAATAACTTGAAAGCCTTTTAAGCTTCTACTTCGTTAAAAAGCCTCGCCAATGCTC
>JBGCFY010000216.1:0-16675 GCA_045110315.1 Saprospiraceae bacterium | reverse complement strand
AACGTCTGACTTTTTATCGTTGATGTCGACAAAAAGTAAAGCTTCCGTAGGACAAGCCGTTTGACAAGCCGTCTTAACGTCGTTAGTACTCAATCTTCTACCTTCTCGCTTCGCCGTCAATTTTCCTTCCTGAATTCTTTGTACACAGAAACTACACTTTTCGATCACTCCTCTTGAACGAACCGTTACATCTGGGTTTAAGACCATTCTCGTAAGGTTATCTGCTCCGTAAGGAACTTCTTCTCCGTTAATCGTAGCTTCGTTTGCAGGGAATAAATCTGCCGTAGTGTAATCTAACCAGTTGAATCGACGTACTTTATAAGGACAGTTGTTCGCACAATATCTTGTACCGATACATCTGTTATAAGTCATTTGGTTCAATCCTTCCGAACTGTGGTTCGTTGCGGCTACTGGACAAACGTTCTCACAAGGAGCATTATCACAGTGTTGACACATCATTGGTTGGTAAACCGTATTTGGATTTTCTACATCACCGTAGAAATAGCGATCAATTCTTAACCAAGTCATCTCGTGATGACGGTGTACCTCTAATTTACCAACTACCGGTACATTATTTTCAGCCATACAAGCCACGGCACAAGCACTACATCCAATACAAGTATTCAAATCAATATGCATTCCCCAGTGATGACCACTTTTGTACATATCATCGTAACCTGGATAAAGTGTTTTCGAGTTTAAGCCTTGGTGATGCTCTCTTTCGTGCTTTAAATCATCTACAAATTGTACAACATTCTTCAAGTTCGCATTCCGGATAATCGTTCTGTTGACCAAAGAACCTTGGAAACCTTTATTACCTAAAGAAGCTTCATCTACATTGAATGGCTTTCCTGTTGTTTCATCAACTCCCTGCGTTACTCCCATTGTGTGGTGATACTGTACGCAAGCATATTCGTGCTCATAGCCTACAATTTCCGAAACTTCAGCATTGGAAGCGTAGTACTGACGATTGCCGTCTGCATCTAACTTAATCCAAGCGTTAATATTTTGTCCAATATCTTTTCCACTAAGTCCTACAACTGCTCTACCGTAACCTAATCCGATAGAAACTGTATTTTCTGCTTGTCCAAATTGAGGAATAGCAACACACTGAACTTTAGCACCATTTACGGTAACGTCAAGTAAATCAGCAGAACTTTTCTTATTTTTTTGTCCAACTCCTCGGAAAGAAGTAAAATCGTGATTACCATTATAATTCGTAGGAACACTTAAGTAATTCCCCCAAACCGTACGAGTTACGGGATCTGGTAATTCTTGTAACCAAGGATTATTTGAATATTGACCATTACCAATTGAAAGTGGTTCGTAGAAAGAAATTTCCACTTCTGCCCCACCTGCTTTAGTAATTTTAGCCGCAGCAGCACTAACATCTCCAGCAAAAGTGACTGGTCTAGCAGACTGTCGTACCATAAAGACACCGTTGTGCAACGAGTTATCCCAAAATGCTTGGAAAGAAGTTGTAAACTCACTTTGAGCAGGAAACATATTTTCTTGCCAGTTACTTTTCAAGTATTCGTAGTAAGGTTGTTCCGCAGCACTTTTGTAATTTGGATTAGCAGACCACTTTAGCAAACTCTCTTCTCCTTGACGCGTATTGAAAATAGGCGCAATGGTTGGTTGAATAAGACTGTAATGTCCTCTTTTTGGCTCTGCATCTCCCCATGCTTCTAGGTAGTGATGATTCGGAGCGATATAATCACATAAAGCAGCAGTTTCATCTTTAGTATAACCTAAAGAAACCTTCAACGCTACTTTGTTGATTGCATTGGTAATTTTTTCTGTATCAGGATATTCGAAAACAGGATTTGCTCCCATCACGAAAAGTGCATCTACACTTCCACTATTCATTTCTGAAACGAGGCGATTCATTGCACCATCATCTCCTTGTCGTTGCAAAGAAGCTTCCGAAAAGTCGATGGTAGTTCCGTAATTACCCAATAAATCATTGATCCGATTTACGAGTATTTGTTCCCCAACATTATTAGAAGCAGAAATGACAAGTGATTTGCCTTTGTTTGCTTGTAATTTTTGTGCTACTTTTTTAATCGCAGCTTTCGCCTTAGCGTTTAAATTAGGTGCACTAACTGATCCGCCTAGCGCATTTAATAAGGTTGCAATAGCTGCACCCTGCTCTGAAGGTCGGATGAGAATACGATTATCTGCGTTAGAGCCCGTCATTGTCATACCACTCTCTACCTGAATGTGCTGAGACATTCTAGCGTTATTGACATCTTTGATTGCTCTATTCTTAGCATATTTTGAAGCATATTCAACGGGAGAGATCCAAGTTCCTAAGAAATCTGCTCCAAAACTGACAATGACATTCGCATCTTGGAATTGATAGTTAGGAATGACCCTCTCACCGAAACATTGCTCATTGGCTTGTAACATCGCTGTACTTGATACGGGATCGAAGCTAACGTGTTTTGTATTAGGATATTTTGCCGTAAATTCGGCAATTACTTTCTTTGTAGTAGGACTTAGTACTGTTCCCGTTACGATTCGGATAGAAGAACCCGCCGTTAACTTCGCCATTACTTCTTTGTCCAATTGTTCCCAAGTAAAAGCTTTTTTGTCTGCTGACTGATCCTCCTCTAGTTTTCGGCTAACTGGATTCTTAAAACGATTCACATCATACAGACTCAAGACAGAAGCTTGTGCTCTTGCACTTGTACCTCCCTTAGTCACTTCCGATAAAGTATTACCTTCAATCTTAATCGGTCGACCTTCTCTAGTTTTTACTAGAACTGCACAATAATCACCTCCATTCACAAAACTAGAAGCAAAGTAAGAAGCAACACCTGGTACAATGGAGTCTGGCTTGACTACATAAGGGATTGCTCTTCTAATTGGTACTTCACAACTAGCCGCGAGGGTAGCTGCACCGACACCAAAACCAAGATACTTCAAAAAGTCTCTACGGCTACTGCCAGCATTTGCCGTTTCTTCGTCAGAAAGTGCATCTATCACTGGTAATTCCGTAAACTCTTCGTTTACTGATTTTATAAAGTCTGGATCATTTGATTGATCATCCATTCCTATCCAGATATCGTTATTTTGATTCTTCATTATAAAGCGTGATTATTTTCAAAAATTATTTTCTCCAAAGTTTAGAATAAAATAGCCCGTATTTTAGTAGTGACACTTTTGGCATTCCAAACCTCCGATATCTTCTACGGTTACAGCTTTGCGATCTCCATCTTTCATTTCTTGGTGATACTGCTCGTAAGCGTTATAATAGTCGTTATCTACAAATTTAACTTCTGTTTGTCGGTGGCAGTTAATACACCATCCCATAGAAAGTGGCGCATATTGTCCAACTACTTCCATATTTTCAACTTTACCATGACAGTTTTGGCAATCCACTTTACCGACACTAACGTGCTGTGCGTGGTTAAAATAAACGTGATCTGGTAAATTGTGTACTCTCGCCCACTCGATTGGTCCTTTTACCGTTTTCTTTTGAGCGTTCGTCAAAGAACTTACGATATTATCCCATTGTTTTTCTACTGCTTTAGTGCCCTGTGCAGTTAATGCTACGCCTTTTGCCAACTCGTTATCGTCCCGATAATTTGTTTCTACCCATTTTCTAATGGCTGCTTCGATGTTTGCTTCTGTATTTTCATCATCAGCAATATATTTATCTGTATTAGGATCGTAACCAATAGAAGCGTAGATTTTTGAGATTTCTGCGGTTCCGTATTTGCTACCTTTTTTGATCGCTTTGTGGCAATTCATACAAGTATTTGCGGCAGGAATGACGGAGTGTTTACTTCTTCGAGCACCATCGTGGCAATATTGACAATCAATTTTGTGCATACCTGCGTGCGTGGCGTGCGAGAATTTAATCGGTTGTTCAGGTTGGTAACCTTGTTGTCTACCCAAGTCGATCGCATTATTAACCGTCGTGTAACCACCAAAAACAACTAAACCGAAAATTAAGAATCCAACCACACCTTTACTGGTCAAAATGTCCAAGACAGATTTTCGTGGTGTTGGGTTGGTAACTCCTTCGTCTAGTTCAACCATATGGTTTAAACCAGAAATTGCTCTAGCGAGTACAATCGCAAGAATAGCGAGTACCAATAGAATGAAACCGTATAGTAAGGTATTGTCTCCTTTCTGTTCTACCGCTTGATTAGCTAAAACAGTACCGCCACCAGGAACTTTCACTCCGTTGACGTAAACGTCATTTACGTAAGCCAGAATGTTATCAATCTGAACATCCGTTAAGTTCGGAAAGCTAGTCATCACGGACTGGTATTCATTCCACAACTCAACTGCACGGGGATGCCCCTCTCCGATCATAGTTTGTGAATTTCGAATCCACTTGTATAAATCTTCTCTTGGATAATCTGCCCAACGCTCTTCCGTACCGCCTAAGGCAGGTCCAGTGAGCTTATCTTTCATGTTTTTGTTGTGACAGGTAGCACAGTTTGCCTTAAACAAAGATTTACCTTCGCCCAAATCTGCCTGCGCAGATAAGTTAAGAGAAAGTGTACTAACAAAAACTAAGAGTAAAAACCTAAATACCAACCGATTATATATCATCGCAATTATCTTTAAATATTACTATATGTGATTGACTTTTAACGATCAAAATTATTGTCATCGTTTTGTCAGCGCAAAAGTACAAATCGTATCCATTATTAACAATAATAATTAGAACACTAATACTATTTAGATCATTTCTAAATAACCTTAACGTTAACTTAATGTATGAACTTTCCGATCCTAAACTGAAACCGCAGCCTTAATATGCGGATGTGGTTCATAACCGATCAAGTCAAAATCTTCGAATTTGAAATCAAAAATAGAGTTGACTTCAGGATTAATTTTCAATTGTGGTAACGCTCTAGGACTGCGCGTCAACTGCAAAGCAGCTTGCTCTAAATGATTATTATATAAATGTGCATCACCGAAAGTATGAATAAAATCTCCCGGAGCTAAACCGCAAACTTGTGCAAGCATCATTGTTAATAAGGCGTAAGAAGCTATATTAAAAGGTACCCCAAGAAAACAATCCGCAGATCGCTGATACAACTGACAAGAAAGCTTGCCATCTGCTACGTAGAATTGAAATAAGCAATGACAAGGACTCAGCGCCATCTGAGGCAGTTCTCCTACATTCCAAGCATTGACAATCATTCGACGAGAATCCGGGTTGTTTTTAATCAAATCCACCACTTCGGTAATTTGATCTACTGTTTTTCCATCGGCAGTTTCCCAACTTCGCCATTGCTTCCCATAAACGGGACCTAAAGCCCCGTTTTCGTCCGCCCAAGCGTTCCAGATTCGTACGCCATGTTCCTGTAGATACTTAACATTTGTATCTCCCTTCAAAAACCAAAGGAGTTCGTGGATAATGGACTTAAGGTGAAGCTTTTTAGTCGTTACTAAAGGAAAACCTGCTGCTAAATCAAAGCGCATTTGGTAACCAAAGACACTTCGGGTACCCGTTCCGGTACGATCTGTTTTGTCGGTACCATTTTCCATGACATGCTGAAGCAGTTGTAGGTATTGTTTCATATGAGCAGAACTATAAATACCAAGACTAAAATAAGTCGCTTATTAACTTATATCATTTTCAAACAGCTTTTTATTACTCAAATCTTTAGCCTTGATGGTGATTAAGGAATTTTTTGAGTACAAATCCTGTTCAAAAGTTAATATCGTTCGATGGCATACCTTTTCGTCTGGGTACTTCGTGCATAATTAGTACACCCTTTATTTAATAGACGTGTACAGGTTTAGAAATATCAAAAGTGAGGATTCCGCTTTAAAATGGACGAAACAGAATCTTTACTTATGGTTTTGTTAAAATCTGATTTGTATGACTACAATTTGAAGTTAATTTTAGAACTTTGTTATGCAATCTTTTGTATCACATATCAGAAACAATTAGTCAATTTTCGTTTGTTCCTGTTTTGGAGTACTTATATCAAATAACTTCCTCATATATCAAATTCCCCACAAAAATAAGAACAAATTTCATTGTTGAGAAGCGATCACCAATTTTGTTCTAAAAAATACCAAAAGAATAATGGAGATCGTTCCATTTGAGCATTTGCGGAAGCTATTCGAAGCCTTGGAAGCTTTGTTACGGCAAAAAAGGAAGCTAAAAATTTGAACAAAAAGATCGATTTTTAAACATTTTTTGGCATTTTAAACAACTTTATAGCTTATTTGGAGTCTTTATTTAGCTTGAGACCTAATACGAGGGTTCCTTTTCAACAACTTCAACTTCAGCATAAGATTTGCCTATTATTAATTCTTTTCCATTGAAGTTGTTTAAAAATAGATAGATGATTTATTTGCAAGCCATTGATTTCCAATATTTCAGCTAATTTTTTTCCCCGTAGCTATGGCTACGAAAAAAAAAAGGAGCTTCATCTTGAAAAACAAGCGCTTACAACTAATTTCAACCCCCATTTTAAAACAACTTCATTAAGTTACGAAAGCGCAGCGGTTTGTTCCCTCAAAAAATATTATACCATAGAAAATGTAAAGCACTATGAAACAGTCCTTCTTAAAACAGTTCCTTCCCTTTCAACTAAAACATTCGTTGCTTTTTTTAGTCGCGCTATTTAGTTTTATGACCTTAGGGCAAGCACAAGAAAATGATTGGAAGCTAAAAAAGAATAAAGACGGTATTGAAGTCTATTTAAAAGAGCGTACGGATTCTCCCCTCAAAGAGTTGCGCATCAAAACAACGATTAAAGGGACGCTTTCTGCGATGTTAGCCGTTCTAGATGATCTACCCAAACACAAAGAATGGATTTATCGCTCGAAGAAAGCTACCCTCATCAAAACCGTTGATGAAAATGAAATGTATTATTATTCCATTACTGATTTTCCTTGGCCCTTGACGGATCGAGATATTATTTTTCATGCAACGGTTACCCAAGACCCTGTAACCAAGGTGGTCGTTGCCAAATCAATTGGTGTTCCTAATTATCAAGCCAATAAAAAAGGTGTCATTCGGATTCCAATGGTAGAAGTAAACTGGCGTTTTACACCCAAAGGCAACAATACGGTGGAGTTAGACTATCATCTTAAATCTGATCCCGGAGGAAATATTCCAGCCTGGTTGATCAATATGACAATCGACAAAGGTCCCGTTCAATCCATTAAGAAGTTTAAAGAATATACGCAGCGTTCAGAGTATAAAAAAGCAAAGTATAGCTTCATCGCTGAATTGTAATTTTCCCTTCGTTCACCGGATTCCTATTCGAGGTGCTTTGTAATTTCAATAATTATACGTGGCAGAAAGTCGATTTTAAATTTTGACGTGCTACACAAGAACTTTTCTCTAGCCCTAGGGTTTACTAATGGAAGTTATTTTCCAACGGATCGTTGCTATCCCAGCAATGATTCCATCAGGAAATTAGCATTGTGAATCTTGACCACTGACATTAGCCTAGTAAAATCTAAATCATTCATAGACTAATTCTTTGGGAAAGCATTCCATACTTTTGTTACCGATAAAGCTTCTTAGACAAAGCCGTTGCGCAAGCACAAGTATTTGAATAAGAATAAAAACCCAAGCGAATGAGTTACCGTTCCATGCAGGATTGTGTCCTTGATTTAGAGAAAAATGGCCATCTAGTTAGAATTAAAATTCCCGTTGATCCCAATCTTGAAATGGCTGAAATACACCGGAGAGTATTTGATGCTGGTGGTCCTGCCCTATTATTTGAAAATGTCAAAGGTAGTCCCTTTCCTGCCGTTTCCAATATTTATGGAACTTATTCCCGGACTGATTTTCTTTTTAGACATACCTTAGAAAAAGTACAAAAAGTAATTGAGTTAAAAGCTTCGCCCGATAACTTGCTCAAAAATCCACTGCGCTACCTTTCCGCTCCTTTTACCGCACTCTCTGCCTTACCTATGAAATCTAGGTTTGGTGTTCCCGTTGCTTATGGAGAAACGACCATCGACCAACTGCCTTTAGTCAAATCGTGGAAAGATGACGGAGGAGCCTTTGTTACCTTGCCCCAAGTTTGCACTTTACCCGTGGGCAGCAAGAATATGATGGAATCTAACCTTGGAATGTATCGTATCCAATTGACAGGAAATGATTACGTAACCAATAAAGAAATAGGCTTACATTATCAGCTACACCGTGGCATTGGCGTACACCACACGGAATATAACAAATCAGATAAACCTTTTAACGCCAGCGTTTTTATCGGTGGTCCTCCTTCTCACGCTTTTTCAGCCATTATGCCTTTGCCGGAAGGCTTATCAGAAATGACTTTTGCAGGAATGCTTGGTAATCGACGATTTCGTTACGCTTGGAAAAATGGTCATTTACTTTCCTCCGACGCGGATTTCTGCATTACTGGAACCATTGTCAAAAATAAAAAAATGCCGGAAGGTCCTTTTGGAGATCACTTAGGATATTATAGCTTACAACACGATTTCCCAGTAATGGAAGTCGATAAAGTATATTATCGTAAAAATGCAATCTGGCACTTCACCGTCGTCGGGCGTCCTCCGCAGGAAGACTCTAGCTTCGGTTATCTCATTCATCAATTGGTAAAACCTTTGACGGGACAAGAATTCCCTGGGTTGGTAGATATCAACGCCGTAGACGCAGCGGGTGTACATCCACTTTTACTGGCGATTGGTAGTGAACGGTATATGCCTTTTCGGGAACGCAAACCAGAAGAAATTCTGACTATTGCAAATCGTATTTTAGGCTCCGGACAAACTTCCTTAGCAAAATTTCTTTGGATTGCCGCCAAGGATGATAATCCTAATTTATCAACTAAAGATATTCCTGCTTTTTTTCAGCATATGTTGGAACGAGTAGATTGGACACGAGATTTACATTTTCAAACGAAGACGACCATTGACACGTTGGATTATTCTGGTTCTGGTTGGAATGCTGGTTCTAAGTTAGTCGTTGCCGCTTGTGGCGCTCCACGTAGAACCTTAAGTACTCAATTACCTAAAGACCTCAAATTACCTACTGGATTTTCAAATCCTAAATTTGTACAAGCGGGCATACTCGCGATACAAGGACCAGCATTTACGGAGGCTAAATCGGCTATTGATCAAGTAGAAGAACTGATTCGTACGATTACCCCTTACAACTTTGATCAAATCCCCTTGTTGCTCTTGGTTGATGACAGTGACTTTGTTAGTGCCCAGCTTAACAACTTTTTGTGGGCTTGTTTCACGCGCGCAAATCCTTCACACGATGTACATGGCATTGATAGTTTCGTAGAGCATAAACATTGGGGATGCAAAGGTGCATTGGTCATTGACGCTAGGATCAAACCACACCACGCCCCACCGCTCATTACGGATAGTAAAATCAACAAAATTGTAGATCAGCATTTTGCTCCTGGAGGGGCGCTACATGGAGTAATTTAGTGCTGGAAAAGAACTCTTTTTAATTAAGTACTAACACCATTTAATGGCAAAAAAATTTTGGCTTAGTACTTAAATACTTAACGGTTAAAGACCATAATCGAACTAACCCGCTTTGACAACAATGTTAAAGCGGGTTAATATTTTTTAAAACTTAGCTCACCTGACTCGCTAAGCGGGTAAGGGTTTGGAAAGTGATTTTAGCATTTCGTTTTTGATATTACAATATTTTGCTATATTTATAACACATTTAAAGTATTCTTAATATCAAATAATACTTGTTTTGTTTACAAGCAAGGCCCTGAAAAATACAAATGAAAAACACAAAACCTGCTTTGAAAAAAGGTGGAGGTGCCATAAGTGGTATTGGAGAGACTTTTCAACCCAATCCCTTTTCAGGAACTTCTGATTTTTTCATTCCCATCGGCATGTCTAGTTGTCGAGGATTCGAACCAAAACTCAACCTTAGTTACAGCTCCGGTACTGGAAACGGCTTTTTCGGAGTAGGTTTCCAAGTTTCGCTTCCTACTATTTCCAGAAAAACCGCACATCAATTTCCAAAGTACGATGCAACCGATACTTTCTTAATTTCAAACGCGGACGATTTAGTACCGCTGCTAAACGCCGCCGGAGAACCAACCATCGAGACCATCGCTTTAGAGGATATTACTTACACGGTGCAATCTTATCGTCCTCGCACAGAAGGGCTTTTTGCCAGTATCCAACAATGGCGTATTCCAGGCACCGACACTATTTTTTGGAAAGTAATCACGAGTGATAATACGACCAGCTTTTTTGGAAAAACCGCCGCTGCGCGAGTTGCTGATCCAGCCAACAATCAAAAAATATTCAAGTGGTTATTAGAAGATCATTTAGATGCGAAAGGCAATCATGTTCATTACGAATACAAGGCAGAAAACAATGATAATATTCCTAATGATTTAACCGAAGGAAATAGGTCCGTAGGCGCAAATAAATATATCCATAAAATCCAGTACGGCAGTTTTCAAGATATCAACAATCAGCAAGCTTGGCATTTTGAAGCGGTATTTGATTACGGAGAACGACAATTGGATGATCCGAATGCTATTACTTATTCAGAGACCCATTTGTGGTCAAAAAGGTTAGATTCCTTTTCTTCTTTTCAAGCTGGATTTGAGATTCGAACGCACCGACTGTGTAGGGGAATTTTGATGTTTCATCGTTTTGAAGAACTGAGCGTCAATCCAGTTTTGGTAAACAGTATGCTTCTCAATTACGAGGAATCTCCGACGCTTAGTTTTCTCACTACAATTCAATCGACCGGATATCAGCAAGACAAAGCTCGAGTACTAATTTCAAAGTCCATGCCTCCCCTAGCGTTTGATTATTCAACCTCAGACCCGAGTTACTTATTTTATCTTGACGATCAATACACGACACAATTGAATGGTGGAACGAGCGAAGATTTGATCGTTCTCCAACGAGAATTTAAATTTAAAGGTTTAGTCCTAACGGACGCCGCCCAGATTAGCACAACTACTACACCTAAGCATTGGCAAATCATCGACGGTGCAGAACGCTATTTAATTCGAGCAGAAAATAATCGGCTAAAAGTTTTTGACCCCAAGCAAAAAGCAAGCTTTCTGTCGTTAAGCATAGAAAATGGAAACCGACTCCCCGGGCCAATTAACGGTGACGGTTATCAAATGATTGATTTGTACGGCGAAGGGTTGTCAGGTATTTTTTACCACAATGAACGAACTGTATTTTACCAACAACCTAAAGGAGCCGGACAGTTTGCCGCCCCTCAAGAAATCAGATCCTTCCCCAATGATTTGGAGCAGTTTAACTTGATGGATTTGGAAGGCATTGGAGCGATGGATTTCGTCCTTAACAATCCTCAAGAAAATGGATATTATCAAAATCATCAAGATGGCGATTGGACGACTTTCACCGCTTTTGAAAACTACCCTAACGATGCGCCTAACTCATTTGCCAAGATGCTCGACGTTACGGGAAATGGGTTAGCAGATTTACTGGTTTTTGAAAATGAAAATGTCAAAGTCTTTCCTTCCAAAGGAAGAAAAGGATTCGAAGCTAGCTATTCCAAACTAAAAGACCCGACCTTACCTAGCTCTCAAAATTTATCTGCCACCGAAGTCATTCGGTTTGGAGATATCTTTGGCGATGGGAAACATCATTTAATAAAAATTACAAATGGAACGGTAGCTTGTTGGCCGAACTTAGGTTATGGTTGTTTTGGTAAAAAAATAAACTTAGGAAATGCTCCTAACTTTGGAGAACAGCTTGACGCAAAACGTCTTTTCCTAGCAGATATTGATGGTTCGGGCACCACTGATTTAATTTATGCCTACGAAGATCGGGTAGCCGTTTTTTACAATCAAGCAGGAAATACTTTTAGTGAACCGCAGACCGTGTACTTACCCGGCAATTATCAAGATCTGAGTCAAATTAGTTTCGCTGATATTCTGGGGAATGGCACTTCCTGTTTGGTCTTGACGACGATTGACAGTGATTTGAGTTTAAAGCAAACGTATTTTGCCTTTACTGGAAATACCAAACCTAATCTTTTAGTGGAAGTTGTTGACAACTTAGGTTCCAGCACCCGCTACCAATACAGTCCATCTACCAAATTTTATTTACAAGATGCAGCAGCGGGAAGACCTTGGAAAACCAAATTGCATTTCCCTGTCCAGCTCATTGAAAAATCTGAAACCATTGATCTCATCTCGGGTAGCAAGTTTGTACAACGCTACGCGTACCACGATGGATATTTTGACCCTGTAGAAAAAGAATTTCGAGGCTTTGGCTTCGTTGAAACTTGGGATACCGAAAGCTTTGAAAACTACGAACAAGAGGACTTGCACGGGGCCGTTGATTTTGAAGTCAACGAAGCACATTACGTTGCTCCCGTGTACACCAAATCCTGGTATCATACGGGTGCTTTTTACAAAGCAAAAATCTTATCAAACCAATACGCAGCAGATTACTATCAAAACGATTTGGCCTTGGTGCTATCCGATACTATTTTGGACGAATCCTTTAACGAAAGTGATGGAGAAACTATGCGAGAAGCATATCGGGCGCTGCACGGAAAATTGCTAAGAAAAGAAATCTATGGTCAAGATGCAGATCTGGCACCTGATTTGGTAGATCACCCTTACCTCGTTAGTGAAAGTAATTTTTCTGTTCGCTTGGTACAAGCAAAAGCAACACAAAAATGGGCTGTTTGTATAGTATTACCCAATGAAACGATCACTTCCCACTACGAACGGAATCCACTCGATCCGCGCATTGAACATGATTTTACCACGGAGGTGGATCCCTACGGTCAGGTCTTGAAAAGCTGTAAAGTATTTTACCCTCGACGGACGCCCGAGTATGCGGAGCAAGCGAAGATAAGAATAGTCACCGCAGAAAATCAAGTTATCAATGAAACGGAAGCGTTTCGTTTACTAGGAATTCCTTATGAGCAAAAGTCTTTTGAAATACGGGGAGCAGACTTGGCTCCAAACACCTATTTTACCAGCGATCAAATTAAGACTTTGATTCAATCTGCATTAGAGAATCCACTTTCTGACACGCAAGATTTTTCAGGAACAGCGCCACAGTCAAAACTACTGTCTTGGAGTCAACATTATTTCTGGAATGCGGATCAGCTGTCCGCATTGCCTTTGGGACAAATCACCGCACAAGCATTAAGCCATCATCAGGAAGCAGCGGTATTTACAACCGCACTCGTTGAAGATGTTTACGGTGATAAAGTAGATACTGACTTGCTTGAAACGGCAGGTTATTTAATGGATAAAAACAACCTTTGGTGGCAACCTAATTCAACTCAATTTTACAAAGACGCCAGTGGGTTTTATCTACCCTATAAAACAGAAGATCCTTTTGGAGCAATATCTGAAATCGTTTATGATGATCATTATATTTTACCACAAAGCTCTACTGATGCTTTAGGCAGTACAACAACGCTAGAAAATGATTATTGTTTTTTGACGCCAACCAAAGTGACCGATTTAAATGCCAATGTCTCTGAAGTCCTTTTTGATCCGCTTGGACAAGTCATTGCGACTACAGTTTATGGTTATCAAAATGATCAACTAGCAGGCGATTTAGACCTCAGTAACTATGTACTTCCTACGGAACAAAACAAGGACGCGATTATAGCCAATCCACAAAATTATTTACAAGAAGCAAGTAGTTATTTCTATTATGATTTATGGGCTTGGAAAAATAATCGGCAACCGGTTTTTAACCTAGCATTGTATCGAGAAAAACACGTTCAAGATTTGACGGTTGGAGAAACTACTAAAATCCAAAGCCACTTGACCTATTCCGATGGCTTGGGTCGAGTATTACAAAGTAAGACCAATGCTGGTGTAGGCAATGCTTTTTTAAGAGATAATAATGGGCAGTTACTTTATGATAAAAATGGAAATTTAGAAGAAGGCATAAGCCAAAATCGTTGGTTGGTTTCTAATCGAACGGAGTACAATAACAAAGGTGGCGCAGTTAAACAATACGAAGCTTTTTACAGTTCGACCTCCAACTATGAGTCGGAAAAAGAGTTGTGCGAATACGGTGTTACTTCGGTTCTAACTTACGATCCTTTAATGCGTGTCATTCGTACCGACACGGCAAAAGGTTTTTTTACAAAAGTAATTTTCTCACCTTGGGAGATCGCACATTATGATAAAAATGATACGATTTTAGATTCCCCGTATTATCAACAGAATAATGGAAGTAATGCCTTGACCGCCGATGAACAAGATGCCTTAGACAAAGCCGTTTTACATTACAATACCCCCAGCCAATCCATCTTTGACAATATGAGTCGTCCATTTCTTTCCATTCAATGTTTAGGAAATTTGGACAATGATCCAGTACGTTTAAAAACCCATCAAGAGTTGGACATCAAAGGTCAAGTATTGACGAGTACTGATCCCCGATTTTACCAGACAGCTATTGCAAATGCCCACCATAATTTTACCCATCGTTATGATTTATTGGGCAATCCTCTATGGTCGTCGAGTGTCGATGCGGGAGAAAATTGGATTTTTAAAAATATCTTGGGTCAAGAAATTCATCTGTGGGATAGTCGAAATTTCCATACCCAATTGACCTATGATGTATTGCGACGTCCTTTGACCATTCATGTCAGTGGAGATGATGAGAATGGTTTAGTGATGAATCAATTTGTAGAAAGAATTGAATACGGAGAAGGGCAGCCAGGTGATCAAAACAAAAACCTTAGAGGTCAAGCATTGAGGCATTATGATGAAGCCGGCATTCAATATTATGATGGATATAGTATTAGTGGAGCATTACTCCTAAGTCGTCGACAGTTGCGGAAAGATTATAAAACGATGAGTAACTGGAACGATCCAACGACCGTAGAAATGGAAACGGAAATATTCCAAACGGCTTCTCAATTTGATGCCTTAGGACGAGTTGAATCTACCACGCATCCCGATGGAAGTATTTCCACTCCTGAATATTATCCTGAAGGTTGGTTAAAGACAGAAAATGTATTATTGACCGACGGCACCAATAAAAAATTTGTAGAAGAAATTACTTACGATGCCAAAGGTCAACGTAGGAGTATTCGTTATGGCAATGACACAAGAACCATCTATACTTATGAGACAACGACTTACCGTTTATTATCCCTCAAAACTAGTAGACTCAGCGATCAAGAAGTGATGCAAGACCTTCAATATGCTTATGATCCACATGGTAATATCACCCGACTAAGAGATCTTTCACAGTCTACCGTTTATACGAATAATCAAGTTGTAGAGGCACTTTCCGATTATACTTACGATGCACTTTATCAACTGATCGTAGCTACGGGAAGAGAACATCCAGCACTGAATGGGCAGGAATATCAAAACCCCGATTATGCTTTAAAGCAAAGTCAATACTTAACTGTAAACAACGGCAGTACGCTACAAAATTACACTCGAAACTTCACCTATGACCTAGCGGGAAATCTAAGTCAAAAACAACATATCGCATCAGATTCTACGCGCTCGTGGACTAAAGATTTGACAATTTCTGATACTTCAAATCAATTAGTAGATCAAAGTTATGATGCACATGGCAACATCAATCATCTCGACCATCTACGCGCCATCAATTGGAACTATCATGATCAGATGGCGAGTATTGATTTGATTCAAAGAGATAAGCAACCCAACGATAGTGAATACTATGTTTACGATGGCAATGGGCAACGCATTCGCAAGATTTCTGAACGATTGATGAATGGTAATCAAGTCGAAATTGAAGAAAAAATCTATCTCGGTTCCGTGGAAATCAAACGCATTAAAACACAGGTCGGCGGAACGACTACGCAAACATTTGAGCGACAAACTTTACAAGTGATGGACGATCAAAATCGTATTGCAACGGTTCATCGTTGGATACAAGATGACTTTAATCGGGAAGTAAATACGCTGGATACTTGGCAATCTCGCTACCAATATGATAACCATCTCGGATCAATTGCACTAGAGTTGGATGCGGGAGGAGCTTTGATTAGTTATGAAGAATATTTTCCTTATGGTGGGACTTCTTTTGTAGTTGGGAAGTCTCAAAAGGAAGTAAAACTGAAGGAATATCGTTACTCCGGAAAGGAAAAGGATGATCGTAGTAGTTTGTATTATTATGGCGCACGGTATTATGCAACTTGGTTAGGGCGGTGGCTGAACCCTGATCCCGCGGGAACAGTGGATGGCTTAAACCTATATGCTTTTGTGGGTGGAAATCCGATTAATTATATAGATGCAACGGGACATCTCAAAGGGAAAAAAACAACGAGTAAAAGTCCTATAAAGAAAAAACAAGCAAAGAGCAATAATGCCCAAAAAAAAAGGACTGCAATATTGACTAAAAAAATTAATGAACAGATTACCGTGCACAAAAATGCTACGCAGGGTGATTTAGAACCTTTTCTGAGAGGAACTACTAAGATCAAAAAAGGACCAGACAATTTTAAAAAAAATAGAGTGGGATTTACAGCAAACTTAGCAGATAAATACCTTTATGCTTCCGGAACTGTTTACTCTCAACTCAAAATTAATGGCGCGGCTTTGTATTCAGGTTGGAATAGTGCAGCGGATCCTGGTCTGCATTTTCACAATATTGGATATGACTCCACTCATGAACATCTAAAAGAAAATCCACACTCGGAAGATTGGACAATATCCTCCTATTTCCAAGAGAAGAAAGAAGATAAATTTACTACTCATAGAGGCTTTAT
>JBGCFY010000215.1:0-17724 GCA_045110315.1 Saprospiraceae bacterium | reverse complement strand
AAGCTTAAAAGGCTTTCAAGTTATTAGTTAATTTAATTCTGCAAACTACTTAATTAAGTTAAATAGTAGTAAACAATTACCTAAATCTATTACCTTTGAATTCTACCTTCAAAAATTAACACTTATGAAAAACATATTTTTACTCTTTTTGGCTTTATTTTTATCTTATGGCAGCTTGCTAGCACAAAATGAAGAACTAGAAAAAGGCAATTTGTTAATTGAAACCAATACTGGACTGGGTTCCTTTGGCAACAATAATATTGGTCTTGGTAATACAAGTTTTGCTTTCCTACGATCAAATGGAGCGTCCTATTTTTCTATCGGTGGCGATGTTGGCTATTTCGTCATTGATCGATTAGCACTCAAGTTAGGATTAGGGTTTTCGGGAGGAAGTGAAGATGCTGGGGTACTCAATGTTTTCAATTATAAAATAGGGGCTAAGTATTATATTATTGATAAGATTCCTGCGGAACTTTCCTTTACGGGGTCGCGAATCGAGAATTTCAACCAAAATCCTATTTTTATGGGTTTGCAAACGGGATACGCAATTTTCTTCGCTAATAATAAGGTGAGCATAGAACCTGGCTTTCGTTATAATATCTCCTTAAATAATGATTTTTACGAAGATTATTTCCAATTGAATGTTGGCTTTACCGTACATTTGTAATCGCTACACAAAATTAACAATAAGATTGCTTTACAACTCGAGAAGCAGTTGAATAACAGATTTCTATTTTTAAATTCCAGGGCTTGTCAAACGACTGAACTACGCTGTCTTTGACCGAATTTCGTCAAGAATAAATTGAATACTATTGGCCATTCGACGCAGTTCTTGTAAAAAAAACTCGTGAGTAGCTGCGTGCCACCGCGAGTTGTCCTGATCAATCGCTTTGAAACTAGCACTGAGTGCCTCGACATATTCTTTCTTTTCCACTTCATCTTTAATAAAAATTGGTGGATAAAGATGGTACATTAAAAGCCAATTTTTAGCAATGCGAGTGGTTCTTCCATTACCATCAATAAAAGGGTGAATCCGAATGAGTTCATGATGAAAATAGATGGCTTTTAATAGAGGATGTTTGATGCTTTCCATTTGCAAAAACAACTGGGTGACAAGGTTCGGAACACGCTCGGGTGTAGGACAAATATAACTACCGACTTGTACCAATTTATTCCGATAACGGTTGGGATGCAATTGATGAGATTCGGGAGACGTCAATCTGAAGATCTGAAACAACTGCAACGGAACCGTAAAAGAAGTTTCATTTTTTATTTCATTAATAATGTATAAAATTGCCTTATTGAGATCTTTCTGGTACTGAATAAGCTCTTCCTCCGATTCCGCCTCCATCTGAGCATTTTTAATACTGAGCAATTCGGTCAGGCTATTGGTACTATTGATAAAAGCGTCCAATAGTGTCTTGGAGGAAGTTTTTTTACAAAAAGTAATTGCCCGAAAGATGGATTTAGACTTTACGTCAATCTCATGGAGCAAGTCGGGTTCTACTTGAATCGTCTGTGGGTTGAGTAATAACATCTTACTTAATTTTGCGTAGATTAATAAGTCAATTCGCACGCTATGTACCGCGCGTTTCATCTAATGTTAAGTATGATGTCCTTCCATGAATATAACGCCTTATCTAGCGTTAAAGTTCTAAAGTTAAGAGGAAGAAGTTATTTTAAAATACAAACAAAAAGCGACCTTGCTTCCTAAGTTTATTCATGGGAATAATACGCTTGAAATTCTTTTAAAATGGTCGCTACTGCTTCAAGATTTTTTTCGTGATTTCTGCGCATCCAAAACGAGTACGCCCAATCCTTTCGCTTATAATTACCTACATCTCCTGTTGCAATAGCGCTCCAAGCAGTCAGGATATGTTCGTCAAATGCAGCACTGGGGTCGTTCTGATTAGAGGAATGAACGAACTGATAGATAGCATCAAGTTGAACTTCAATCTGATCGACGGTTTTGAAGTGTTTATAGCTTTGGAGTAAATCGTTTACCGTTTGGTTAATTTCAAAATCCTCGTACATTTCGTAATCAATCAGACGGAAGATTTCTTTTTTATACATTTTCCAAATCAAGTCAATATTTTCAGGCGTACGATCAATGCGATAAACCAAATAGGAAAGTAATCGACGCTCAAAACCTAGGGAGGTTTTGCTATTGGCATAATAGCCCGTATGTCTTTCTGCGGAACCAATAAAATCTGGAAGCGGCAGGTAAATATCATTAAAATATTGCTGGGTCGGACGACTGCCGTGATCATCATATCCCTGCTCTTCGTAAGCTGGACTTTCAATAAATTCTTGGAATAAAAAATCTTTAAGTCGGGTAATTCCAGCACCATTAAACGGCAATTTTCCGAGCTTAGCACTGCCTAATATTTCACCAGCCTTTGCTTGATATTCGGCAGGAAGATCGAAGTAATTCGTTTTGACCGCTTGGTGGAAAATTTCGGGTTGCAGCGAGGGAAGACTTTTTAAAATAGTCCCGTCAACATCGGTATAGTGATCACTCAAACGTAATTCAAAAGAAAATGATCTACTGCTATCTGCGTTGAACCAAGTGCCTTCTATATTTCCATCCGCAGCAACGGTTCCGATAAAGCTGCCCGTTACTTCCTTCTTTTCTTCCTGTTGCTCCGCTAGTTTCAATACACCTCCTTTTACCCTTCCAACGAGCTTTAAAGCACTTTCGGAATTTTCGTAGTGATAATATCCATGAATCAAATTATCGTAAAGATCCAATTTAGCTTGAATCGGATATTCATTATTGATAGTGCCAAGGTAATAGCGCGTTCCTGCGGTAGCTCTTTGTGAACTTATAGCCGCTTCTAAAAGTTGTCTCGCTTTATACGATATATTGCGAAAATCAGTAAGACTAATCCAGCTTCCTTTCACATCGTAGCTTGCCTGTTGAGCAGCCGATCTACTACCTTCTCGGAAAGCTTCGTGGTGAGAAAAGGAAATGATATCCTCCTCCCAGCGCTGATGAAAACTAGCCTGATAACTTTGTCCATTATGGCTAAAACATTCAATTAAATTAACTTCACCCGCTTCATTAAAATGACAAAGATATTGTCCATTCTGACCGACGGCGTCATCATGCCAAGCTGCTCGAACCGCTTTGCCATTATAAAAATGAACATCTCCGTAGAAATCTTTCTCTTCCACCAAACGGTAAAAGAGATGCCCGCTCTGGTAACGTTCTTGATAGCGTTGAGTTGTTTCAACAACCTGACCTTGCAAGCGGCTTAGCGTTTGCTGATCGTAACGCGATTCGAGGGCATGCTCCGGTGCAAAACTGAGTGCTTCTGCTACTTCCATCGCTTGATCTGCAGCTTCGTCGGCTTGCGTTGAAGCGCTTGAGGGTGCGTTTGTACAGGCACTTAACGTGCCAATCCAAATCAATAATGCAAAATAATTTATTGTGGGATAATTATAACTTACTTTCATTTTTCTCCAGGGATTATGAGTCATTAGTCGGAAGTTAGCAGGCTATTTTTCTACTAAAAAGGGCATTAAAACTAAAGTTTCATCGACAGAAAGTCTACATTTCTGTCGATCAGTGTCCTTTTCTATCCGTATCCTTTATCTATCCCAAATCCGTACCAAATCCCTGTTTTGATGAGTCTTTGGAAGCTTCCGGAGTAGCAAATATCCCACTACCTTTTCTTTCGATCTATTGAATTTTTTTATCGTTGAGAGCACAGTCATAGAGCCCCGATGACTTTTATCAGCCCCTCATGATAGTGGTGAGAAATAGCAAAGCGATTAGCCTGCTGTTCAGTCGCCCCATTTGTTGAAAGATATTAGAAAAGTTCTACTTTGAGGACGATCACTAGCTGGTTATTTTTCCAATTTTAGCAAGCTTGGACCAAGCTATTCCGTTATGATAAAAAGTGACTATTGGGGGAATAAAAAGACTGTGGATATACTATTCCAATGCGGATGCAATGGCAATGATATTAACCATATCCACCGAGACAAAAGTATTTTTAATGGAATCGCGCAGCGGCTGACCTAAACCCAAACCAACATAGTAATTATGCTTCCAGTTTTCGTGCTGAAACCGCTCTAAACCTCTATTAACATAAATTCTTCCGTTAGTTGTTTTCAAGTAAGGATCCTTAGCCGTCATCCATTTGATGGCTTTGCCTCCTTTCCCTTCTCCAAAGCTGATAGCGTAATTATAATTTGTTTTTTTATTGGAATAACTTCGGTAAATGCTATCTATTTTAAAATAAAAATCAAGATCTCCGATTTGGTACGCTTGCTTTTTGAAAAAGGTTTTGTTTTGTCCTGAGTTATAAATAAGTTGCTCTTGGTTAACCTTCATACTTACATAACCCAATTGTGTCCCTTCCGATGCAATGTCCCAGTTATCCCAATCACTTGTATTACGAGTTGCCTGTAGTGCTTTCAGCGTGGTAATCGACCTGGTAGGTGTAGAATCAAGCGGAATTTCAGCTTCTCCTAGAAATTCTCCATGCTGATTGGTGATTTTATAAGTATTAAAGCCATTTTTATTTAAAAAGTATTTTGTCTGTTTAGTAACTTGGGGCTGAGCTTCCGAATCCAGCTTGATGATATACGCGAAGATACCACCAAAGATGGCAGTTAGCAATACGATCATCACGCCTTTTACATTGATCATTCCAAAAAGTGCCGCCTCTCCTTCGGAAGCAATAACATCTTTCCGGAACTGAGGACTAAGGATAAAAGCCGATATAATGGCTACGAGTATTGTTCCAATTACAACGAGACCAATGGTGTTATTCATGGTTTGAGGTTTTGTAAAAAACTGGGGCTAAATATTAAATACCATCTCAAAATAACATCGTTATAGGGAAAAACAAACAAAATCGAAACAAAAATGCTGGTTTCCCAGCAATCTCCTAGTCGTCGCCTACTTTTTCAAATAAGTTCGTGATGACAGTTTGTAAAGAGTCAGGGGTTACCGCTTTAAAATGATTGATTAAATCCTGCGTAGTTGCATACCGTTCCGGTTTGTTCGGATTATTAAAAGATTGCCAATCGTGTAGAAAATGCTGCAATGCTAAATTCACTTTTTCGGCTCCGATAGATTCCTGTAAAGCATACATATTAATTGCTCCTTTGGCGTAGTAAATATGTTCTTCACTGCCAACTAAGGCTAAAGGTAACTCCGTTTCAACTTGACGGCGTTTACCATCCAAGTATTTTTCTGCTTGCATTTTTAAAAACAGTTGGACTTGTTCTTCTCCGTAAGTTTCGTACAAAACCATCATCGCGGAGTATTGCGCCAAACTTTCTAAAATCATTTTTCGCCCTTGTACCATCGCCGCTTCGAGTTGTATTCCCCACCATTGATGTGCTACCTCATGGGCAACAATAAAGGAAACCATATCAACCTCGCTTTCTTCTTTTATATTTAAAATAAAACCAATGGCCTCTGAATACGGTATGGCATTCGGAAAAGACTGGGCAAACTTTCGATAGCGAGGAAATTCCATAATGCGGAGTTGTCGATATGGGTAAGGACTAAAATTACTACTATAATAATCTAAGGAATTTTTCATGGCTTGCAGCATACGATCCACGTTGTAATCATGTCCTTGATGGTAGTAAATTTCTAAATCTACCGAATCGTTTGTAGTGTTACCGGTAGGAAGGTGATGATCGGTTACCAGTTCGTATTCCGCAGCGACAATCGAATAAAAATTGACGATCGCTTGTTCACTTTTATAATGAAAATAATTCCGACCTTTCTCAGACCAAGTTCGAATTAGCCTTCCTGAACTAACTGCCTTTTGTGGTGTCTCCGTACTGACGACCATTTCTAAGTTGACTCCAGTAGCATCACTTCCCGCTCGGGATTGAACTAAAGCTTCCTGATTTGTTCGTAGAGCTAAGGAAGGTCGAGAAGCCAGACCAAAATTTTCGCGCTGTGCTGTTTCGCTCAATTCATACTTTCTTTCGTAACCAAAACTAGGAAGTTGGTCGTTATCGAAAAAGCTACCATTGTAAAGCAGGTCGGTATCTTCGTTTCCGTTTTCAAAACCAAGTGGTCGATAGCATTGTTTAAAACTTAGCATCATTGTATCTCCTTGTTGTAAAGGTTCCTCTAAATTATAAATGGTATAGTAGAACTTTTCGAAGCGATCGTCTGGTAGTACTTTTCGATCAAATTGAACTTCGTCTACCGCCACGTGAGTAGCGATTCGCTTTTGCAAGTGAATGGCGGTGATGGCTTCTTCTCTCGGGTTGGTGAGTTGGTAATGACCTTGAATTTCGTAAGACCTTTGAGAAGGGAATAAGGCTACCGTAAGGTTTACGTCAACAATTTTGGGTTGTGGTAAAGCTTCATATTTTTTTAACGTGGTTTCGTAAGCAACTCTAAAATTTAACTTATCCCTTGTTGTCCAATATTCATTTAGCACATTAACATTATAAAAAAGATAAGCCCCTAGCGTGATAAATAAACCGAAACTCAGTAAGGAAAATATTTTTACTGGCTTTCCAAGTTCGTTGATTCCTTGCTGCCATCGCTTTTTCAAACCTTGCCCCAAACCGCTAGGATTGACGATGGACGCAAAGACTAAGCACAAAATCCCAAAACAAAACCAGTAAAGTTTAGTCCACAGGAAGGGAACTAGAAAATGACCGTAGCCATTCATATCCGAATAACGAGCTAAAGCATTTCCCCCAAAATTGAGGAGTAAATGCTCAATTCCAAATAGTCTAATCGCCATTGTCAAGAGAAAGAAAATTAGCAGAGCAAGCACCGCCATATATTTGGAATTCAAAAGCGCTTGAAAAAAAATTGCCAGCATCGTGTACAAAATCAAGAATGGAAATATCTCTAAAAAGAATCCACTAACGTAAACGCTTAATTCAAAATGATAATAGCCTTGTGACAATTGAAAGAAAATTCCAGTTGCAATCAGTGATAAAACTAAAACGATATAGATTAGTAATAAACCCAAAAATTTTCCAACCAAATTGACAAAACTATTTGTTGGACAAGCATCATAAATAAAATTCAACCCAACCATTCTTTCCTTCCACATGATTTCTGCCGTATAGAAAACGAGGATAATGATGAAAAAATAAATTGACATTTCCTGTAGTTCCTCTACGATCAAGTAACTGGTAGGATAACTATCTACACCGTGAGTCGTACCTAAGTTAACGGAATTAATTAAGATGATCAGTAAACCACAAAACGCAATCGCCCAAAATGAAGTTTCTTTCAGGATAGCGTGTGCGTGAAACCAAGCACTAAAAACTAGTTGAGTGCAGGTCGCGCGCCAGCCGTAAACGAGCATTATTGACTGAACCGTTTGCGAGAGAATAGGCTTTTTATCTTTTACGCCGAGGGATATTTTAGTATTTCTTTTTATGCCTTTTTCGGAGACAACCGCCATTTGAAATTTACGATACCCGATTCCTAGAACAAGTAACCCAAAGAATATCCAAAACAGTTTATTCCGCAACATAATTCCCGAGAAAGGAATTAGCAAATTGTTCCGCTCGGCTATTGTCCAATCTTTGCTGAGAAAGCTTAAAGTTGTAAGTGAAAAAGGGTCGAGGATAGCTTGGAGCGTTTCATTGGAAATAGCTTTCGTTAATAGGAACAAGGCAAAGAGTACGATGCCTTGCGTGTAAACCACCATTCGGTTTTTAGTTAAAGCGCCCGTAACAAAAAATAAGACTGCGCCAAAAAACAAAATGGGCAAACTGACCCAAAAAAATGCTTGTACATAACTCCATAGCTGAAAGGCTGAATATTCGGAAGGCTTTGCCCAAGGCATATACTCTCCGACCATCATTCCTAATGGAACACCACTAAAAATAAAAAGCAATATCACCAATGATCCTAGTAATCGTCCTAAGAAAAAATCTCGCTTCGTAATTGGATTCACATACAAAAGCGTCACGGTTTCGTATTGAAAATCTCGTAAGACAGCAACACCCATGATCATAGAAACGATTAACATTGAGAGTCCGGTAATCGCACTCATGGTTTTCGCAATGATCAGTGGCGCATTCTTTTTGACTAAACCTAATTCTACACCTTGAAAAATAAATTCTACCCCAAACATCGCAAAACAAAGAAGAAATATAAAAAACAAATAATTCGCTGGTTCTCGAAGTCGATAGGCAATTTCAAACTTAAAAATTTCGTACCACATAGTTTTGTATTTTAAGCATTATTAATTTGTGCTAAGTAGCTATCTTCTAAATTCGCAGTAACGGCCACAAAACCATTCCTAGGATGCTCCGTACTTAGCACACGAATAATCGGTTCGCCCAAAAACAATCGCTCGTGGATGACTTGGTAATCACGTTGGTATTGCTCTCGTTCTGCTTTTGCAATCTTTTTTTCGAACAGCTTTCCTTGGAGCGCTTCCATCAAAGCGATCGGGTTTCCCTGCACGAGTACTCTTCCTTTATACAAGATTGCCATTCCTGCACAGAGAGCTTTGACATCCTCCACAATGTGAGTCGATAAAATAACAATGGATCGTTCGCCCACTTCACTTAACAGATTAAAAAAGCGGTTGCGTTCTGCGGGATCTAAGCCTGCTGTAGGTTCATCAACAATGAGGAGTTTGGGCTCATTGAGTAAGGCTTGGGCGATTCCAAATCGTTGCTTCATTCCGCCAGAGAAACTAGCCAAACTTTGTTTGCGGACCTCGTATAAATTAACTTGATGTAAGAGGAAGTCGATGCGAGCTTGGCGTGCCTTTCGATTGGCAATACCTTTAAGTATCGCCAGATGATGTAGTAACGTCTCGAGTGAAATTTTGGGATAGACGCCAAATTGTTGGGGCAGATATCCCAATTGCTTTCTGAGTGCTAACTTTTGAGTTAAGGCATTAATTTTACCATATTGAATCGTACCCGCGTCAGGTTCCTGCAAGGTCGCGAGGATGCGCATCAGGGTTGACTTCCCCGCACCGTTGGGCCCGAGTAAACCGAATACGCCATAGGGAATTTCTAAAGAAACATCCGTTAAGGCAGCGATACCATTGGCGTAGGTTTTTGATAAATTATTGATGATCAGTTTTTCCATTTTTACCTAATTTTGATAGCAAGGTAAAAAGGAATTTAGCGAAAAGCTCAGGACGGGGATCAACGTAGCAAAGCTAGGGATAGACAAGGTAAAGCTGCGTTCTTGGGCGTTTCTTCCTTGGGAAAAAGGATTTCGTCCCTGCTAGCTCGATATCTATCCCAGTTTTTGGAGATATCGTAAAAATATAGCTAATTTTAGCAAATGCGCTTACGGCTATTACAAAAACGACTTCCTACTTGGTTTGTACCGTCCTTCTTTTTTGTGGGGACACTGCTACTTGTGATCTTCAATGATGCCTTGGGTGATGACGATACGTTTATTGTTTTTGGGCTATTCTTTTTTTTGGTAATGGGACTAGTTTTCCTCCGTTGGCTCTTTCTACAAATACGATTAATTTTAAATTTAAAAAAGGAAAAAAAGCAAACGGAATTACTACACTTGAAGAGTCAGGTGAATCCTCATTTTTTCTTCAACACGTTGAATAATCTTTATGGTTTAGTAGGACAAGACACTAAAAAAGCTCAAGAACTAATTCTTAAGCTCTCCGAAATGATGCGCTATAGTATTTATGAAGGTCAGCATGATTGGGTGCCCTTAGTGGAAGAAATTGATTACCTCAACAATTACATCGAGCTTCATCGCATGCGCTATCACAAAACGATTGAGGTGCAGTTTAATATATCGGTGGAAGACGAAAAAGTCAAAGTAATGCCCTTACTTTTTATTATATTATTGGAAAATGCTTTTAAGCACGGTGTAGAGAATCTTCGAAAATCAGCTTATATTCATTTGGAACTTCGTGCGACAAAGAAGCGTCTTGACTTTGAAATTGAAAATAATTTTGATCCTTCCGAGTTGCAATCGAGTCAAGGTATTGGCCTAAAGAATTTGCAGCGAAGATTGGATTTAGTTTACCCAAACAAACATCAATTTACCACCAACTTGGTTGATCATAGCTTTCGTGCAAAACTAAGCCTACAATTATGACGCGTAAATACATCATCGTTGATGACGAATACATCGCACACGACATCATTAAGAAATACTGCGATCATCTCCCCCATTTGCAGCTTGTACAAAATTGCTACGATGCCATTGAAGCCATCGCTTACCTCAATGACCATTCGGTAGATTTAATATTTTTAGATTTAAATATGCCGAAACTCAAGGGCTTTGATTTTTTAAAAACCTTAGCGCATCCACCAAAAGTAATCGTAACGACAGCTTACCGAGAATATGCTTTAGAAGGTTATGAACTCAACATCGTTGATTATCTCCTCAAGCCATTTTCTTTTGAACGTTTTTTAAAAGCAATTAATAAAGCCTTCGAAGTAACTAAATCCACGGCTCCAATTAACGTTCCACAAGCTACTGCTATCGCTCCAGAGCATCGTATTTTCTTCCATTCTCACAAAAAACGTATTCAGGTATCGTTGGATGAAATTTTATACTTAGAAGCCTCAGGGAATTATACTAAAATTATTCTACCTACGGAAACCATTACGCTCCGTGAAACGCTTTCCGCTATTTTACAGCAGTTGCCCGCTTCCGACTTTCGACAAGTGCATCGCTCCTTCGTGGTAGCAATTCGTCACATCAAAACAATTGCTGCGCATCAGATTTGTATTGCGCAATTTGTGATCCCGATTGGGAAGTTGTACCGGAAGAATGTGGCGGATATTTTGGAATGACACCTAGCTTTTTTATCCGCCAAATGGTCGTCCGTCCCGTCGAATATTCAACAAGTTGACCACACAATTTTCTGTATTCCCGACGAGTAAAACAAAGGCTTGCTGCGCTTTTACGCCATTTGCGTATTGTGCGGGTTTCCAGCACGGCATATTGCGAATCGCATCCAACAGTAATTGATTGCGCGCTTTATTTTTGGAATCTTGGTATTCCAACCCGAAGAGATGAGCGTTAATAATTTCCCCTTCTGTTCCGATGGTAAATTTCACGGCAGTCAGATCATATTTTATATAACTGGCACTAGAAATTTGATTGATGGCTTTTTCTTTCAAGTATTTTCTCAGTGCTTGTTTTCCGCCCAAGAACTGTGCTTCAACTTCTGGTTCCACGGTAAACTCAAAATTAATTTCTTTAGGATCATTGTGCTTCAAAGTATTTCTGGGAATATATTTAACCATTACTGAAATTTCCGTTCCTGCGTCTACCAAATTTAAAAGCTCCTTTTGCTTTTGACTCAGCGCATCATTTTTGCTAAACGCTTTTATTAATTTTCCCTTGTGAGTTCCTGTCATTTCAACCGAAAGATACGAACTTACCCAAGACGGCTCATAACGTGGATTAATATCTGATAGGTTGCTCGCATTGTTTAGCTTATCTTTTGTAATCAAAATATAAGGATAAATCCTGTTTACTGAAAAGTTCAATTCCTTCGTTGAATCCTTTTGCGAAAAGCAAAGAACAGGTAAAGCTAAGAGAAGAAAAAGGAAGAATGTATGCTTTGTATAACTCATTTTATAATTTTTTATAACGATGATATTTTTATTTTCTAGATTTTAATTTTAGACACATAAATTTTAGACATAAAGAAGCATTTATGATAATTTTGCATCGACATATTATGAAGTTGTTTTAAAATCGGGGTTGAAATTATTTTAAAACAATTTCTACATTAGCTTTATTCTGAAACCCTACTCAACTTTCCTTTCTCCGACACTACTACATTTACGAATCGCTCACCTACTCTTTGGTACAGTCCACCGCCACCGCCAGCCCAAAATCGCCCTGATCGATCTTCCAATATCGTCTGCACCGCCGTTACACCCAAACCTTGTCGTTGATCAAAATTAGTAAGCGATTTGCCGTCGTAGCGATAAACGCCGTATCCTTCCGAACTAAACCAGATATTAGCTTGCCGATCTTCATAAACGCGCCAAACTTCATTGCTTCCCAAATCTACCGCTGTAAACTTTTTGGGAAAGGAACGCCCATCGTAATGACAAACGCCACCAAACATCGAACTCATCCAGAATCCGCCCTGTGTATCTTCAATAATACTGACAATATTATGATCACAAAGTCCATCTTTTGTGGTTAAGTGTTGAAAGTCTTTTCCATCGTAAATAAAGATTCCTGCGCCATCCGTCCCAAACCAAAGTCGACCTTTTGAATCTTCTAAAATAGAAGAAACGAGTTTAGGCGAAAGCATACTACTCGTAACCGTAAACCCTGGATTCGGCAAAGCAAAAGTTTCAAATTGATTTCCTTTTAGCCGACATAAACCATTGATCGTTCCCACCCAAATAGTACCATTTTGATCTTCTAAAATACTCCAAGTCCAATTGTGGCTTAAACCGTTCGCCGTTGTGTAATGCTGCATTTTCTGACCATCGTATTTAGAAACACCGCCGTCGGTGGTAAACCAGAGGTTAGCCTCTCGATCTTGCAGAATCGCCGTTACTTGATTACCTGCTAAACCTTCTTTTACAGAAAAATAACGCAAGCTATCTCCGTTGTAGTAACCAACACCGTAATTATTTGTTCCAAACCAAAATCCGCCTTGTTGATCTTCCAGAATACATCTCACATATTTTGCCACTTGATTATGCGTCGCTGAATTTGTTGAGGCAACTTCCCAACGCACCTTTTCTGCTAAATTTACGGGAGGCGCTACCGTTTGAAATACTTCAGTAGTACCAACGACTTTTTTTAATGGAGCATTGCGCTGATCCGTTGTTTGACAAGCAACATTGAGTAATACGAAATAGGAAATTAAAATTGAAAACCAATTTTTCATTCGTGCTAGTTTACAAGTTAAGGAAGCAACGGTAAAGAAATAATTCTGACCACTAAGATAAGAAGAACACTTATTTGATGTTTTAACTAATGTAAATTAATGTAAATTGGGGGTAAAGCAGGGTAAAAACATTGCAATTCGCCTCAAATTCGAGTAAATTTACCACATGATGAGTAGATACCTTAAAATGAGTTGTGCCTTTCTATTAATTGTTTTTTTCTTAGTTCCGGCTCACTCGACTCCACCTGAAATTACGACGAGCCGCACGCAAGCCGCCTTGCGTAAAGTAGGACATCAAGTATTATTACTGGCAGGAGATTCTACTTCTCGGGTTTTGAGCGTGGAGGAAGCCGGTAATTGTTACCTCATTAAATTTGAAAAGGCTTTTGATTTTGACCCTGATAATTTGATTATTAGTATGAATCAAGTGCTCAAGGCGGATAGTATTGCGAAGCGCTATTTGGTCGAAGTTACGGACGTAACTAGCGGACAACTGGTATACAGTTACGAAAAGAAATTTAATACGAGCCTTTCAGAAATCCCTTGTCGAGGAAGAAGGCTACCCGAAACGACTTATCAAATTGCTTTCACCAATTTAGATGGTCAACCATTAGGTTTTGGGGAAATTCCTTTTGCACGGAACGCAAGTAGTAATGCGCCACCTTCCTCCAGTTCTTATCTATATTTTCTTTTGTTAATTCCAGTTATAATCTTAGGTATTTGGTTCTTTTTTAAAGAAAAAGAGACAGCAGCGCTTCCTAGCGTTAAACCGAATCCAGAACTTATCCCAATTGGTGCTTTTATATTTGATAAAAGAAATATGGCACTTTCACATCAAGGCGAAACAATTGATCTTACCAGCAAAGAAGCAGACTTACTCTATTTATTGTACTCGGCGGCGAATGTCACCTTGGAACGGGAGAATATGCTGAAGGAAGTTTGGGGCAGTGAAGGAGATTACGTCGGCAGAACTTTAGATGTTTTCATTTCGAAATTACGAAAGAAGTTAGCAGCAGACACAAACTTGAAAATTATCAATATTCGAGGAATTGGGTATCGTTTTGTGATGAATTAATGACCATTTTATGGTCATTTTAGGATACTTTATTTTGTAGCTAATAACCAGAAAATAATAAACATAGCAAAAATTAGTAAGTTTGGGAATAAAGTACTTTTAGCGTTAAGTTTATGAATTCGATGGTTGATAAAAAGAACACCAGGTAAAGCTAAAAGCCCTGCGGCAGAAAAAATATTTAGGTAAGCTAAATAAAATTCAGTACCATTCAAAAAGATCTGTTGTAGTACTTTGAAAACTAGTTCTGTACAAAAAATAATCCCTCCTCCTAAAACGACCACTTTAATAATACTCAACCGAGGCTTTAGTAAATTCAACAAAGGAGTTAACCCGCTCACGAAAAATAATAAAACTCCAAAAAGTAATAAGCCAACTGATCTAATTTCTACGCCATTTTTTTCGTATAGAATAATGGGAATAATTTCTTTTTCTACCAATACATCTATCAGTATAAATACTAAGATTACGCTGAGTGATAAAAAAATAATTCGCTGAATCACTTTCCCATTCCCCGCGTCCACTTCCCCTAACTCGTCTAATATTTCTTCTTGCTTCATTTTGAAAATTGAGTCTAATTGTGTTTATAAAAGATGTCTAATCGTCCAAAAAATTAAGCCCCAAAAAATCAATAATTGTACAACCAGACTAAGGATCAAAAATCCTGTAATAAATTAAATTCTCTACTTTTGTCTCAAAAGTAAAGATAAATTACAGCGATCATCCCAATGAAAACTAACACTAGCAAAACCACCAAATGAGATGTTAAATACGATAAATCAACACACCCAAATGGGATTATTCTAGCTAATAAGTCGCGCAAAATTTTATCAGAGATTTTTGTATTGATTTTTACGCAAAATCTTTACGCTTAATTTTCACCATACGCCCGTCGGGATGATGCCACACAATACCTTCGATCAATGTATCTTGACCAATCACACTTTTTTGGGTGGCCAAATATTCTTTTAAGGCATTAAATTCAGTTGGAACATTCGATAAGGTAATTTTGTCTTTTAATTCTGGTAAAGAAAAGATGAAGACGATATTTTTATCAAGATTTAAGGGATTGCCTTGAATATTTTCACCAATCGCTTCCGCCGACCATTCTCCATCTTTTACCTCCGAAAAGTCCGTATTTTTTACAGCGTCAAAAATCCATTTATCTTGGGAATTATCCAAATCTGCGTCAACGTACCAAGGTTCCGTAATGCCTTTTGCTTTTTGTATTTTAGAAGGGTTTCTTCTTTTTTCTACCCGCACCACTGCTGCCTGTCTAATCGTCAAACGAATATTCATTCCATCTAGTTTTTCGGTGGCAATTGCTGCCGAAAAATCAAAATCTACGATAAGTTTTGCGTTTACTTTGCGATCAGTATCCCAGTTTCGATCGAAGATGGTCATTATTTTTTTCATAATTGCTAAAATTAAAAAAGCTACTTGAATACATCCAAGCAGCTTTTAGTAAGTGAATATTTTTAATACACATCAATACCCAAGCCCTTGGAAACTTGTTCCGAAGGTAAAAAGAAAAAGGCTATTGAAGTTAGTGTATAATTTCATATTAATATTTGGCAAGTATTTTTTCCTTACCGGTGAGGTTACGATTGAAGTTGTTTAAAATAAATAGATGATTTATTTGCAAGCCATTGATTTCCAATATTTCAACTAATTTCAACCCCCATTTTAAAACAACTTCAACAACTTCATTATTAAAACTCGACCATTTAGAAAAAAGTTCCGCAGCTAATTTTTTGTGTAAAAAAACTTGAAATTAATTCCTACCATCAGTTTGTAATAACTTTACGCCAGATTTTAAAAAGAATACTTGATAACGGCATCAACTAACTTAGTTCCATCAGGATCACTATTCGTTTTCAAAGCACAAAAATCCTTTGCCCATTGTGATGTTCGAATGCGTAATGGAGGATGTTCATTTTGTGCAACGGCAAGCACAACTTCCGCTACTTCTTTTCCAGTTTGGTAAACGCCACTCCCCTCGCTTCCTGCTCGTTGCTGCGCACTAGTTAGGTACTTTTCAAAAATCGGTGCATATTCTCCCGTTGCAAATTCCCCCTGCTCATTCGTCGTTTTAGCAATTGCATTGGTCATAAATTCCGTAGAAATCCCGCCGGGCTCTACGTTGGTAAAGTTGATATTAAAACTCTTTCCAACATAGGTCGCTAAAGCTTCCGTTAAGCCTTCTACGGCAAATTTTGCACCACAGTACAACTCATTAAAAGGTTGTCCCACTAATCCACCAACGGAAGTAATGTTGATTACGTGTCCCGCTCTTGCTGCTCTCATGTGTGGTAAAACGGCCTTAATACAACGCACAACGCCCGTGTAGTTAACGTCAGTTACCCAATCAATTTCAGCGAGTGTCGCTTGCTCTAAAGTTTTGGCAAAACCAGCTCCTGCATTGTTAATCAATAGATCAATACGACCGTCATTATTCATAATCGTGTTCACCACTTTTTCGATCGAAGCGTTATCGGTGACATCAAGTGGCAAAATTTCGATCGCTAAATTTTCTGCGGCTATTCTTTCCTTTAGCGCATCAGCCTTTGCTAAGTTTCGCATCGTAGCGTATACTTTGAAGTTGTTTTGTGCCATTAAGATAGCCGTTTCAAAGCCCACCCCCGTTGAGGTTCCGGTAATTAAAACATTCTTTTTCATACTATTATGATTTTTAAATTTGCTTTTGGAACGAATGTTCATTCCAAAAATGAATTAAATTTTTTTACTCCTTAAGATCGTTGAATCGCATCCCAAACCATCTTTAATTGATTATTAAGGGCAGTGGTAGATTTTGCGTTTTCTCGAAAATGTAAGCGCAAGTAAGCAACGATGGTCCCACCGATAAACAGTAACAGTTCCTGAGTAGCAATGCGCTTAATGACTTGATCCGCTTTCCCTTTTTCAATTAGAACTAAAACCGTATCAATGGCCTCATACCCTACTGCTCGACTCGCATCGGTAATCATTGGAGATGCTTGTACCTGTTCCATAAACTGAAAGTATGCGGGATGATCAACAAAAAATTGGATCGCACTATGATAGTACGCGGCAAATTGTGGTTTCAAAGGTTTGGTAGGGTCAAAATTTGTAAAAATATGCTTTTCTTCCTCTTTGATCTTAACGTACAAAGCATTAATCAGAACCTCCTTATTCGGAAAATAATTATAGATCGTCCCCATTCCTGTTCCCGCTTCCTTCGCAATCGCAGACATTGGCGTAGCGTGCAAGCCTTGAGCGCTAAGTAGTTTTAACGCCGCGGAGAGAATGGATTCTTTCTTGGTCATGGCACAAAGGTAGCAGCTTGGAATGAACATTCCAAGCGGAGATGTTTCTTTTTTGAAAATGAATTTGAACAAAAAAAAGATCAGCTCGATTTTTTAAAGGCGTATTGACTTTAGTCCTAATGAAAGTTCCTTATTTAAATAACTTGTAGATTTTGACTTTCTACCCAGTCGGGAAAACGAACTTCTTCCCCGCGACAATTTCACCACTAATCCGTTCCTTCTATTGGTTCCCCAGAATATTAATCCTAAATTTGACAAAACTAAAGTATTTTACAATGAAACACATTCATCTATTTACCTTATTACTTACGCTAAGCTTCTCAACGCTAATGGCGCAAGACGACGCAGCAACCGAAATCCTAACCAAGTGGAAAAACGCTTCTCAATATACGATCAATCTCATTGATTCCATGCCTGCTGAGCATTTTGACTTTAAACCCACACCAGAGATAAAAAGTTTTAGTGAACAGGTAACCCACATTGTAGATAATATGACTTGGTTGAGCAATAGCTATCTCGG
>JBGCFY010000214.1:0-20969 GCA_045110315.1 Saprospiraceae bacterium | reverse complement strand
TATTTTACTTATTAACTTGCATCATCTTTTGACCAGTCTTTTCGTTACTCAAAGCCTTCCTAAGCAAAGGCTTAGGGCGGTTTTCGTGCCTCAATACTGATCAAAATCTAACACAATTTAATGGCAAATTAATTTTGTCTTGGTACTTGAAGTAATTTGCAGCATTAAATTAACTTATTGTAAACTCAATTTCTGCGAACTGCTTAAGTTGAAAAAAATTAGAGCTCAAACGAGACAAAAATCTACCTGCCGACAGGTAGAGGGGAGACAATGTCATGGCAGTGGTTAAGGTACTGAACGAAGTAATATCATTTTTGAGGGAGAAAGTAAGAAGGGCGTAAAATTCAAAACAGCGGCTAGCCAACTGAGGGAAAGCTTTTTTTATTCATTTACAAGTGAGAGCTTACTCCGTAAAATGGAGCTAGTAGGGATGATGACGAAAGTGATAAAAGTTGAGAGATAAGGCTGTAATGAATAGAAAAATTAGGGCTTAAGATGAATATTTGGAGGACTTATCAGCATAATTTGCCCCGTAGCTATTGAATTTTCAGGTGTTCTAGTGAATAAATAGTATAATTAGACTATAGTTAAATACGGACTTATTACTTAATTTTATCCGAAATATTAAGCAGGTTGTCGATTAGTTGCAACAAATTGTACTTTGTTCTTAATCTTTGTGAGCGTAGAATTGTAAATTGAAAAAGACACGCTGCTTAAGAATTGAAATAGTTATTACTAAAGCTTATCACAAAAAGCAAACTTTATTTTTTGTGCTTTAGTTTCAGTTGTTTATTTGTACATCAAATTCGAAGTTGTTTAGAAACGCCGAAAAAATTACGGATTGATACTTTTGTCCAACTTTTAGCTTTTTTATTTTTGTAGTACCGCTACGAATGCTAAAAAAAAGTAGTCTTAGCCGATCTGCTGACAAAGGTAAGGTTGAATAAAATATCTACTTCTCAACTACTGTTCGAATTACTTAACAACTTCTTCACTAAAAAGGAGTCTTTAAAAAGAAGTATTATTTATTTTAGAATGGAATAGACTTTACCCTAAAATAACTTCGTCTGTTAAATATGTAGGATTTGTTTTAATAATTAAGTCACACCTGAAATTTAGTATTCCCCTGTTATTAAGGAAAGTACGGAACGAACGAGTGGTAAATAAAGACAGATTTTAGTCCTGTTAGATTTATAAAAGTCTATTGTATTACGCCACTTTTGATTAACTTATTTAAGTCACCCAAGTTACTATGATAAAGCTTAGAAATATTAGAAAGAGCTATAAGACTGGATTTAATAGCCTAGAAGTTTTAAAAGGTATTAATCTAGATATAGAAGAAGGAGAGTTTGTATCGATTATGGGGTCGTCGGGCTCTGGTAAGTCTACCTTGTTAAATATCTTAGGTATTCTAGATCAGTATGATGATGGAGAATACCACCTCGATAATACTTTAATGAAAAATCTTTCCCAGAAGCAAGCAGCTTTGTACCGTAATAAATTCTTAGGTTTTGTTTTTCAATCGTTCAACTTATTGACTTTCAAAACAGCCTTAGAAAATGTTGCCTTACCTTTATATTATCAAAAAGTAGATCGTAAAAAAAGAAATGAAATTGCCCTAGAATATCTAGATCGGGTAGGATTGAAAGATTGGGCAGAACATTTACCAACACAGATGTCTGGTGGACAACAACAACGAGTTGCGATTGCTAGAGCATTAATTGCGCAGCCCAAAGTACTATTGGCTGATGAGCCAACGGGAGCCTTGGATACAAAAACGTCTTACGATGTAATGAAAATCTTTAAAGAAGTTAATGATGCTGGTATTACAATTATCGTCGTTACCCACGAAAATGATATCGCAGATATGACCAAGCGAGTCATTCGATTTAAAGATGGTCAAATTGATAAAAGTTATCATACTTCAAATTCTTAGTTCCCCATTATATTATAATAGTAGCAACCCATATTGAAAGCTTATGATTGATTACGACAAGTGGCAGGAGATTTTTACTTCCCTTCAGCAACACAAATTACGCACGTTCCTGACTGCGTTTAGTGTATGGTGGGGGATTTTTATGCTCGTTATCTTACTGGGAGCAGGCACCGGACTAGAGAATAGTATCACTCATAATTTTAGAGATGATGCCATCAATAGTATTTGGGTGTTTCCAGGAGAAACATCTAAGCCATATAAAGGTTTACCCGTAGGTAGAAGAATTAGCATAGATAATGATGATTTTGATAAAACTAGTAAAATTGATGGGGTAAGATTGACGACGGGAAGATACTATTTGAATGGAACGTTTTTTATTAGTAAAGGAGATAAAAGTTTTTCGTATGATGTCCGATCGGTACATCCCGCTCACCAAGTGGTAGAAAATACAATGGTAACAGAGGGACGATATATTAATGATCTTGATATTCAAAAGACAAGAAAAGTTTGTGTGATCGGTCGTACGGTAAAAGAAAGTTTTTTTGAAGAAGAGGAATCAGTTTTAGGGGAATACCTACAAGTAAAAGGGATTGAGTATAAGATCGTTGGTGTTTTCACGGACAGTGGAAGTCCACGAGAAATGGAGAAAATCTATCTTCCAATCTCTACCTCACAAAAAGTTGATGGCACCGATCGACTCAATATGCTGATCTATGAAATTGGAGACGCATCTCTGGAAGAGTCTCTAGTAATTGAAGAGAAGATTAAAAATCAATTTGCGTTGAAACATAAATTTTCAAATAGTGATGAACGGGCCGTTTACGTTCGTAACGGAATCGAAAGTTACGAGGAGTTTCAAACGGTATTTACTTTTATCAGGGGATTTATTTGGTTTGTAGGGATTGGAAGTATTATCGCAGGAGTCATCGGCGTGAGTAACATTATGCTGATTATCGTGAAAGATCGGACAAAAGAAATTGGTGTACGTAAAGCACTCGGTGCTACTCCTTGGTCTATCATTACGATGATCGTCCAAGAAGCAATTTTCTTAACCGGAATAGCAGGATATGTTGGTCTGGCTTCTGGACTCGGAATTATTTATGGTCTGCAGCAAATTATGGTACAAAATGACATTGAGATTGAATACTTTAGAAACCCTGAAGTGAATACTTCCGTTGTGGTCGCTGCGTTATTCATCTTAATCCTTAGTGGCGCAGTAGCAGGACTTATTCCCGCGTTGCAAGCCGTTCGCGTGAATCCAGTTACGGCAATGAAAAGCTAAAACCCCCATAAAAATTGATCTATGTTTGATTTAGATAAGTGGCAAGAAATATTTAATACCATTAGTAAGCATAAGTTGAGAACTTTCCTTACGGCCCTCGGTGTATTTTGGGGAATATTTATGCTGGTCTTTTTAATGGGATCTGCTCAAGGATTAGAAAATGGGGTGATGGGAATGTTTGGTGGACATGCTAAAAATAGTATGTATGCCGGATCTAATCGTACCACCTTACCATATAAAGGGCTTCCTCCGGGGCGAGTCGCACGGCTGACGATGGAGGATATGACAGCAATTAAAGTCAAGTTTTCAGATCAAATTGAATACCTTGCTCCTCGCTTGTGGATGTCTGCGGGAGAAGTTACGCGCAAAAATAAAAGAGGATCTTTTGATGTTCGAGGGGATATGCCCAGCTTAGTGCACATTGATGCTATCCAAATAGGAGAAGGTCGATTTTTAAATGATTTCGACGTGAAGTATCGACGTAAAATTGCCGTAATTGGTAAAAGAGTTAGTAAAGAATTATTCGAAGAGGGAGAGGAAGTTGTTGGTAGCTCCATTCGAATCCGAGGCGCAGATTATCGAGTCGTTGGTATCTTAGAATCAGATCGAAAAGGAGAAGATGCAGAAGACGATGAAACTACTATTTTTATTCCTTTAACTACCGTACAGCAAGTAACGAATCAACCTAACGAAATTGGATGGTTTGTTTGTTCCATGTATCCTCACGTAACGGTTAGTAATATTGAAGAGGGTATTGTTAATTTACTCAAATCTCGACACGATATTAGTCCTGAAGATAATAGAGGAATTTGGTCCGAAAACGTCGAAGAACAATTTCGAGAGATTATGGCGCTATTCTTTGGAATTAAGTTTATTACTTGGTTTGTAGGGATTGGAAGTCTATTCGCAGGGGTGATTGGGGTAGGAAATATTATGCTGATTGTTGTTAAAGAACGAACCAAGGAAATTGGTATTCGTAAAGCGATGGGGGCAACTCCTGGGTCAATTATCTCGATGATTTTAATGGAATCAGTATTCATTACTACCATAGCAGGCTATCTAGGTCTGGCTTTTAGTACTATGATTATTATACTAATGAATTTAGCGGTAGGAGAGGGCGACGAGTTCTTTGCAAACCCAGAAGTGGATTTGAACGTAGGGGCAGCAGCAATTGTGGTACTGGTGATTGCCGGCGCAATTGCAGGATTGATTCCAGCGATGCAGGCTGCTAATATCCATCCTGTGGAAGCATTGAGAGATGAGTAAATCATCAACATTTAGTCAGAAAATAAAGAATGGAATTTTATAATTCTATCAAAAAGTAATTGATCATTTAGCTTATAGCGTACTTAGAACAATTACATAATAAACAATACGAACAAAAGCCTATTGAATTGAGCAGTTTAAAATACTGCATTTTTAATTAGACATTTTATTTGACAATGAAGTTGTTTGCTAATACCATTTTAAACCAACTTCAATTTTTAAAGATTTGTAAGACGAAAGCTGGAACGTAAACTAGAAACTAACTAGTTGTAACATGTGAAGTGTATCGTCTTTAAACCAAAAGAAAAAACAAGATGAACAAAGGTTGTGCGATTTCTTTAGGATTACTCCTATTACTGATTACTTTAGGCTTAGGCTACTACTTCACTCAAGACTCTGGCGATGAACCCGATCGTTTAGAAACGATTAAACCTAAGATTGATGATATTATTAGCAAAACTGTTGCTACGGGAGCAATTAAGCCTCGACAAGAAGTATTGATCAAGCCTCAGGTTTCAGGGGTGATTGAACAATTATACGTTGAGCCGGGTCAGATTATTAAAAAAGGAAGCAAATTAGCGAAAGTTAAATTGGTACCCAGCGAAGTAAATATTAATAGTGCTCAATCTAGTGTTGAATTATCTAAAATTCGATTCAAAGCCGCAGAGCGTGAATTGGAACGTCAAACGCAAATCTATAACCAAAAACTTGACGTAGAAGATGCAAAAATCAATTATGAAAATGCTAAGCGAGAAGAAACTCGACAACGATCTTTGTTTGACGAAGGACTTATCTCGGAAGTAGATTATAATCGATTTAAAGTAGATATGGAAGTCAGAAAGGCGAGTTTGGATAACGCTGAAATTGCGGCTAAAAATAACTTAAGGCAATTCGCAGCAGATGTTGATATTCGCAAACAAGAAATGAACGCGGCTATTGATAATTTACAATTATTGCGAGAAGGGGCTACCAGAAATTCTGGTCAAGTTTCCAATATTGTGGTATCTACTGTGAGTGGTATGCTCTTGGATGTCCCTGTAGAAGTTGGTAGTTCGGTAATCGAACGAAATAACTTTAGTGAAGGTACAACCATCGCAAGTGTAGCGAATATGAGTTCTTTGATTTTTGAAGGTAACGTGGATGAATCAGACGTTGGAAAACTAAAAGAAGGAATGCCTTTAGAAATGACTGTAGGAGCTGTAGAAAACAAAAAATTCGCCGCTACGTTAGAATATATTTCTCCTAAAGGAGTAATCGAGGAAGGAACCGTGAAATTCGAAGTACGGGCAGCGGTTAAACCAACAGACGATACTTTCTTACGTGCTGGTTACAGTGCTAGTGCAGATATCATCCTTGATCGTAAAGACAAAGTAGTGGTCATCAATGAAAGAGATTTAATTCTTAAAAATGATTCGACTTTCGTCGAACTCAAAACGGCAGATGGCTTTAAGAGAACTTACGTTAAAACAGGACTTTCCGACGGAATCCTCGTTGAAATAACGAATGGTATTGATACGAGTTCTCAAATTAAAGTTATTAAGGGAATTGAAGACTAATAAATGAGCTAACGTAAAGGGATTCGATCAATAGGGTTGTCTTTTCAGCACGTATTGAATGCGGAATATGTTTTTGCGCCGTCTTAAATCAAATACAAGGTTTATTAAGTGGCACAAAAGGAAAATGCAAGGCGAATTGATCAAAAACCATAAACTGCTCAAATCCAAAAAGAAGAAAACCTTTGTAAAAGAGGGCTGCAAGCAATTGTAGCCCTCTTTTTAGTGGAGCAGGTAACTACTTGCCATTTACGGGTCGGGAAACTCAAAAAGTCAACTTCCTAGAAAAAATCAAAACTTTTGCTGCGATTATTACGTTTTTAAATAATGATAAAGAAGTTGTTTTAGCTACTTCCAACTCGAAACAAGATTTGCTATTTTTTTGAAACATCAGTCATTCAAATTATGTATATTTGCAACCTATGAAGAATATTAGAAATTTTTGTGTGATTGCGCATATTGATCACGGTAAGAGCACGCTGTCGGATAGATTATTAGAGTTTACGCAGACCATCTCTGCTCGTAATATGCAAGCTCAAGCGCTCGATGATATGGATATTGAACGCGAACGGGGTATCACGATTAAAAGTCACGCAATCCAAATGTATTATAATCATACGGATGGTGAAAAATATACTTGTAACTTGATCGATACACCGGGACACGTTGATTTCTCTTACGAAGTCTCTCGTTCTATTGCGGCTTGTGAAGGAGCGTTGCTTTTGGTAGATGCTTCTCAAGGAATTCAAGCGCAAACGATCTCTAATCTTTACTTAGCCATTGAGCATGACCTGGAAATCATACCCGTGCTGAATAAAGTGGATATGGAAAGTGCGATGATTGATGAGGTCTCAGATCAAATTATCGACCTAATCGGTTGTGACAAAGAAGATATTGTACTCGCTAGTGGAAAAACTGGAATCGGTGTACAAGATATCATGGATGCGATTGTAGATCGCGTTCCTGCGCCGGAAGGAGATCCTAAAGCTCCCTTACAAGCATTGATTTTCGATTCGATGTTCAATTCTTACCGAGGAGTCGTTGCTTACTTTCGAATCATGAATGGTACCATGAAAAAAGGTGATACTGTACGATTTGTTAATACGGAAAGTGAATACGAAGCGCAAGAAATTGGGATTTTGCAATTAGATCAAATTCCTTGTAAAACCTTAAGCGCAGGAAATGTAGGTTATATTATTACGGGAATTAAAGTCTCAAAAGAAATTAAAGTAGGGGATACCATTACCACGAAAGAACTGCCTAGAGGGGAAGCAATTCAAGGATTTGAGGATGTGAAACCAATGGTATTTGCGGGGATTTATCCAATTGACAATGACGATTTTGAAGATTTAAGAGATAGTTTAGAACAATTACAACTCATCGATGCTTCTTTAGTTTTTGAGCCAGACTCTTCTAATGCTTTAGGTTTTGGTTTCCGTTGTGGTTTCTTAGGAATGCTGCATTTGGAAATTATTCAGGAACGTTTGTCACGAGAGTTTAATCAAGAAGTTATCACAACCATTCCTAACGTATCCTATATGGCTTACACCCAAAAAGGGGATGGTATTCTAGTGAATACGCCAAATGATTTACCTGATCCTTCTTCCCTACAGCGCGTAGAAGAACCCTATATTTCTGCTCAGATCATTACAAAACCCGAATATATCGGTACGATCATGACTTTGTGCATGGAAAAGCGTGGTATTTTAGAAAAACAAACTTATTTGACGACAGAACGGGTAGAGCTTAGCTTTGAATTGCCTTTAGCAGAAATTGTTTTTGACTTTTATGATCGCTTGAAATCCATCTCACGGGGATATGCTTCTTTTGATTATATGCCTACGAACTACCGAGAGTCTAATTTAGTGCGGTTGGATATTTTACTAAACGGAGATATGGTAGATGCTTTATCTGCATTGGTACACCGAAGCAAAGCGGAGGCTTTTGGTCGTAAGATTTGTAAAAAGCTGAAAGAGCTATTACCACGACAACAATTCGTTATTGCTATTCAGGCATCAATTGGCGCTAAAGTCATTGCGAGAGAAACTATTTCTGCTTTGCGAAAAGATGTTACCGCAAAATGTTATGGTGGTGATATTTCTCGGAAGCGTAAATTGTTAGAAAAGCAGAAGAAAGGAAAGAAGAAGATGCGCCAAATTGGTAACGTAGAAGTACCACAAAAAGCATTTTTAGATGTTTTGAAATTGGACTAAACAATTTCAACTTCGTGGTCAAAATAAAACAAAAAAAAATTAGAACTGGATCCAGTTCTAATTTTTTTTGTCTCTACTCAAATGAGCGAGATAGGGTGGACGTTAAAAACAACGTCACATTATAGTTTTTTGAATAAAGATTCTACGAAAGCTTTCTTATTAAAAACTTGTAATTGCTCAATTGATTCTCCAATTCCGATGTATCGAATAGGAATTTTAAACTGATCTGAAATACCAATCGCCACGCCACCTTTTGCCGTTCCATCAAGCTTAGTCAAGGCTAACGCAGTCACTTCTGTTGCTGCGGTAAATTGCTTACATTGCTCAATGGCATTTTGTCCAGTAGTTGCATCGAGAACGAGCATAACATCGTGAGGTGTACCTTCCAATCGCTTATTCGCAGAACGTTTGATTTTAGATAATTCGTTCATCAGGTTAATCTTGGTATGCAAACGTCCAGCAGTATCAATAATGGCTACATCACAGTTGTTTTTAATGGCATAGTCTACCGTTTCGTACGCAACGGCGGCAGGATCAGTATGCATTCCTTTGCTAAAAAAGTCACAACCTACGCGTTCGGACCAAATCTTTAGTTGATCTACGGCTGCAGCTCTAAAAGTATCACCTGCACCAAGGACTACCTTTTTTCCCTGAAGTTTAAATTGGTAGGCAAGCTTTCCAATGGTTGTTGTTTTTCCAACACCATTAACACCTACAACCATAATAATGTAAGGTTTCTTATCTACGGGAGGGATGAAGTCCTCGATGTCTTCTGTATTATTTTCTGCTAGGAGTTGGACGATTTCATCTCTGAGGATATTATTGAGTTCGTTGGTGTTCAGGTACTTATCTTTCGCGACTCTTGCCTCAATTCGTTCAATAATCTTTACGGTGGTATCTAGACCAACATCCGATGCGATCAAAACTTGTTCTAATTCATCTAAAACTTCAACGTCAACGGTAGATTTACCGGCGATCGCTTTAGAAATTTTACTAAAAAAATTACTCTTAGTCTTTTCTAGTCCCTGGTCTAACTCCTCTTCCTTTTTTTTGGAAAAGAACTTTTTGAAAAAGCTCATAGTCTATTTTGAATTATAGAATTAACAAAAACATTGCAGTCGTTCTCTGCCTTAAATTGTGAGCAACACAATTATGCGAACTACTTTTTATTAGATACGTTTAGGGATAGATTTTGGGGAAACCCAGTACCGTATTCTATCTTCCGTTGATTTTTCAAGTTATAATCAATGTGCCTGAGTGAAAACTTGACTAAAGGGGTTGCCTTGCGGAGTGATGATAAGCATTGGGGTAGAACGAACGAAAGGCTTTTCTCGTTTGAAGAAAAGCCTTTTGATTTCCATATACAAATATTGGATACGGATTTATTTCTTTGCGAAAAATTCTTTTACGCCATCTTTGTGGATCATTACTTCTTTGTAAGAATACTTTCCAGAGACAGGATCTTTTACACTTTTTACAACTTTCACAAAATCTCTTCCTGATCCAGCGTTAGCGGCACGTTGACCGACCCGTGAGTTTTTCGATACTTTCTTTGCCATGATATCTTAATTAAAAATGATAAAATTTATTTAATCTCTCTGTGGAGCGTCATGCGCTTTAATATAGGATTAAATTTCTTCAATTCCAAACGAGCAGGTGTGTTTTTACGGTTTTTCTGCGTAATATATCGAGAAGTCCCTGGCATACCACTTTCCTTGTGCTCTGTACATTCCAGAATAATCTGCTGTCTGTTTCCTTTACTTTTCTTAGCCATTGCTACAAATTTTTACGATTACCTAATTATAATTTTAATCCTCCAAGATCAGCACCTTTCTTTTGCATCTTCTTTACATACGCGTAAACACCTAATTTGTTGATGTTACGAAGTGCACTCGTTGATACTTTCAACGTAATCCATTTTCCTAATTCAGGAATGAAAAAACGCTTTTTCTGAAGATTAGGTAAGAAACGACGCTTCGTCTTTCTATTCGAGTGAGAAACATTATTTCCCGTAATGGGCCGCTTACCTGTAAGTTCACATACTTTAGACATAATAATAATTTTAGTCATTTAGATCGCAGCTCAATGATAAACATTCACCGCAATTAAACCAGTTGTTTAGTGACCTAGGCAAGATTCGAACTTGCAACCGCCTGATTCGTAGTCAGGTACTCTATCCAGTTGAGCTACTAAGCCATTCTAATTGAATATTTCAAATTAGGCTCGCAAAGATAAGTTTTTAAACCTTCAAAAAAAAGCTTTTTTATAAAAAAACGTCTTTTCTCGTTATATTTTAGCTTTTGAACCGTTCAGAACGCTTTCGAAGCATAAAATTACGGCATTTAAGCCTAAAAAACTAACTTTTGGGTCGAGTCTTTACACTAATTTGAGTTGGGGACGGTATATTAATAAACCATGAATTTAGTGCTAATTCGATCGTTGATGTTCTCCAAGGTTACAAAGTAGATGCCTTGTCCCCAGCCCGTAGCATCAATCGTCAATTCGGATTGATTACTATTAGCAACAATTGTGGCTCGATCCATTAATTGACCTAAGCTATTGTACACCGAAATTGTATATTGTGTATTGTCGGGACGTTGAAAAGTAAAACTGATTAAGCCGTTCGTCGGATTGGGAAAAGCATTTACAAATTCTAAAGGACCAACACCGTTACAATTATCCATCAAACGTGTTGCCGCTTTTTCTAGGTTTAGTCGCCCGCCAGTACTACTCTTATCTTTTAAAGAAGCCAAAGGATCTGTTCCGTTTAAAATGTGGCGCTTGATTTTCAAAGCTGTTCCTGCCGGATTGAGTAAGGCATTAGTAGCGAGTTCGTCGCAAGGCATACTATATAATAAGGCAATCGCACCGGCAACGTGAGGTGTCGCGGCGGAAGTTCCACCAAAGTTGGCGTAGCCATTGTTCTGATTTACCGTATAACTTGGTGATCCTGGCGCGCCTAAGTCTACATTTTTTTTGCCATAACCGGAAAATTGTCGTTCGTCATTTTGATCTGTATCCGTTACGGTAATTAAGAAATCGGACTGGCAGCTCGAAGGCATATCACCGATTTCATCGACATTAAGATCTGCATTCGTGGTCGCACCAGCATTTAGTACGCCTACTAAACCCAAAGTATCGTAAGCATTACACCATAAAGGATAATCGACAGGATCTCCCGTCAGTCCAAAAGAAGAATTCGTAGCAACAATGAAAGCTCCTTTTTCACCATTGGACTGGTTGTATGCGCGTCGTAAGTCTGCCACATAGTAATACATTTCTACAATCTCGTCCGAAAAATTTGCGCCGCTGATGTTGAGTAATTTCACGTCCCAATTAACACCCGTTACCCCTAAATCATTATCGCCTCGGGCACCAACGATTCCAGCTACTGCCGTACCGTGAAAACTATCAGGATGTTCGTCGGTGAGATTATCTGTATTCCATCCTTGGTAATCATCGATGTAACCATTATTATCATTATCAATGCCATCGTCGGCTATTTCTCCTTTATTTTTCCAAAGATTAGCTTGTAAGTCATCGTGTGCTAATTGGCAACCACTATCAATCACCGCAACTACGATATCGTCTCCGTTTGCCGTTTTTCCTCCGGTACTTCGATCCCAAACGGCTGGCGCTTTGATAATTTCCATATTCCATTGATTGCCATAAAATGGATCATTGGGAATGGTATTGCGATATTCTACTTTAGCATTTTTTTGTACAAAAGCTACACTTTTTTGTTTTTTCATCCAAGGAAGGACTTGATTGGTCTCTAAGGCAGTTGGGTATTGAAACAAATAAATATTGCGGGAAGCTACTACGGCTCGTTTGATGCGTAGTGGCGACTGAAAATTTTGCTGAAAAGCTTGTAGTAAATCTTTCGGTTGTTGATTGGCTTTGAGTTGAACCAAAACTTCAAAACGGGCATCCGCCTCGACCAATTCCGCGGCACGTTCTTGTGCCCAAGTAAAAGATAAGCTAGCTAAATATAGGAGTAAACAACTGATCGTTCTCATATTCGTAATCTCTTTTAAATTGATTTTTTTCTTTCGCAGGCAGGCGATAAGTTTGCAAGACAATACCAAAAGACTTTTTAGCCTTTAAGGTTTCAATTTTGTCAACTTCTAGGTTCGTCGTTGGTGATTTCTTTATGTAAGTTAAGTAAATATGGCGCGCTATGCAATAATCGACTTCCATACCAAGAGAAAATTTCCCCATCTATTAATTTTATGACGGCATTTGGACAGTAAGTCTGAAATTCTGACCAGTGTTTTTCCTGAAAAGGGTAAGGCTCGGATGAAAGCAACACGAAATCAACGGCTCGTTTTGTCAATTCTTCCAACGAAATTTCTGGATAGCGTGGGTCTTGACTAAAAACGTTTTCAAATCCAGCTAATTGCATCATTTTATCAATAAAAGTATCTCCTCCGGCCACCATATATGGCTTTCGCCAAATAAAATAAGCGGCTCGTCTAGTCGGAGTATCCTTGAGTTCTTTTGCTAACGCCGTAAATCCTGTTTGAATTTTTTGTACTAATGTTTTGGCGGGTGATACTCGATCTACTAATTGACCAATACTGTTAATCATGGCAAAAGCATCTTCAATGGTGCTGATGTCACTCATCCAAACGGGATAGCGTGCGGCTAAGGCTTCGATTTGTGCTTGATCGTTTTCCTCCTTGTTGCCAATAATTAAATCGGGCTGTAATTGCTCGATGATATCCATTTTATATTGCTTCGTTCCACCAACTCTAGTTTTTCGTTGGAATTGCTCCGCCGGATGGACACAAAACTTGGTAATGCCAACCACCGATTCGTCCAAACCCAAATCAAATAACAACTCGGTCTGCGAAGGGACCAAAGAAATAATGCGGCGTGGTGGATAATGCGGCAAGTCAACTTTTCGCTGCATTTGGTCAATAAAGCTACGTTGTGTCATGGACAATAATTTTTAAACAAGTTGAACTTCTAAAAGAGACATTCGCTTAAGACAACTTCGGGAGATAAAAGTACACATTTTTTGAAAACACCACTTGTTGAAGAAGTCACTATGTGATAAAATAAAAGAACTAAATCGTAATAATGCGATTAATCGAAATTTCATCGTGACTAGTCGTGATTTTTTTCTTTTGTCTTTCAAAAATATTATTCTAATAAGACAACGAATATGAAGCCAGTCAGAGCATTAAAATTCTTACGGATCAGTATTCAAAATGATTGATTCACCTACTAAAACAAGAAAAGATGAGAAATGTAAAAACTGTAAAATTTGATGTGAAAACTATTTTTTGGGCGTTCAGCCTTTTTATTGCCATCGTATTATTATGTACGTTAAATCCATTTGGCTACAATGATTTAGGTTATCGAGAGGTGGTAGAAACGCCTCCGGGCAACAAGTACGTGGTTTTTGGGAATGGATATTACTTTAAATTTCCAGGTAGTAAAATTACGACCTATCCTAATTTAGTAACGATTGCTTATACCAAAGAGCAAACGCAAGCGACGGTTAATCAAGGTTTGGTAGAAGTTCGGTTTATGGACGCAACGCAGGCGCACGCCGAAGTATTTGTCAAATACGAGTTACCTAATTCGGAGGATCAGATGTTAGCTTTGCACGAAGATTTTAGAAATTTGGGTCATTTGGCTGCAACGGGCTTGGCACCCTACACGAGAGAGTGCTTGAAATACTCTGCACAGTTGATGGAGTCGGAGCAGCACTATTCGGGTGGCATGTCTAAGTTGTCCAACGATTTTAGAGATCAATTGGATAATGGACAATACGTCGTAGATAATTTTGAAACTTCTAACCGAGACAGTGTGACGGGAGAGTTGACGAAAACTTACGAGAATAAAATCCGCTTAGATGCGAAGGCTAATCCTGTACGGAACAGTAATGACTTACGCGACATGGGCATTAGTGTTCGTATGCATAATATTATCAATGTAGATTACGAAGCGCAAGTTGATGGAAAATTAGCAAAGAAAATCGAAGCGAGTACGCGCGAATCGGTTTCTAAGCAAAACTTGATCACGGCACAGCAAGAAGAATTGACGGCGGCGGCGGAAGGGCGGAAGCGCTTAGTCGAAATTGAGTACGAGCGCAAGCAGGAGCAGACGAAAGCTTTGGTGCAAGCAGAGACGAGTGTTAAGTTGGCAGGAAAGGATAAAGAAAAGCAATTAATTGCTTTGGAAGCGGCACGTTTAGAAGCACAAAAGATTAAAGCTTTAGCGGAAGCAGAGGCTTATGCAAAGCAAAAAATGATGGCTGCGGACGGCGCTTTGGAGAAAAAGTTGGCAACGTACAAAGAAGTACAGCAAATGTGGGCAACTGCTTTCCAAAACTTCCAGGGAGATTTAGTACCTAAATTTCAAACGGGCAGTAGTGGTAGTGGTAACAATGCGGGCTTAGACTTCATGGAAATTATGAGTGCAAAAGCGGCGATGGATTTGAATTTGAATCAGAAAATGGACAACAAGTAAGTCTTTGGAAACGGTGTTGACAAACCAGTGTAAAGTTTAATTTTGTAACTCTCGTAGGTAACTACGGGAGTTTTTTCTATGTTTTCTGTCTAGCAGTTGTTTGGCTCGATTTTTTTAATTTAACCATATAAAAGCAGCATCCTCCTATTTTTTGGAGGACACTGCTTCTGTGTTTTTGTTAGTTATTATCTAAGCCATCACCGATAATAATCACTGTCGAAGTAACACAATCTACTCCGTTGTTACATCTACCAGGACACAGCCATATAAATCTTTTTCTATTGATCCAACGTTTGTATTTTTTACAACCGGCATCACATCCAGGATCACCAACACAAATTATGTTTTGATTGTTTAGTAAGTAGTAAGTGTCGTTTTCTTTAATGACTTCGACACCTAAGCTCAAACTTCCATCTTTGCTATTAGAAACGAGTAGCATCGTATTATCCTCTTCGGAGACTAATGCAAAGTCTTGAAGTTGAACATTCGTATGACCATTCTTTTCCAGTAATTTTTCCCACTTCGTTTTAATATTCGCATCGAGGGATAATTGGATTTTGCCGTTGACTTCCGTACCAATTTTTTCTTTAAGAAGTGGAATTTGAGCAACATCATCATTATTGCTTTCGCAAGCAAAAAATATTGCAGTAAGGAGCAAAAGACTAAGCACAAACTTAGACGCACTAAATAATTTAATCATGATAAAAATTTTTGGTTAATTAGCGTTTATGTCTGGAGGTTTCGTAAAGGAATCAAATAGGGATTTTTAGCTTAGTCGAGAAGCACCCGGAACCTAATAGCGGTAGCCATTAAGGAGAGGATGCAACGAAGGATCAGCTAAAAAGATCATTTGGCTTCCATACAAAATTTCTAGCCATAAATGCTAGGAATAAATTAAATGTTGTTTAGTAATTTAGACCATGATTAAAATGCCGAAGCGGCAAGTGAACAAATCGGGTTTTTACGGTAACCTAAATTAGGATTGTAAAGGGTAGATTTGAATTAGGGGTGAAGGTAGTGAAAAAATAGGAGTTGTAGGGGTTTTATGTATTAATAAAAGGGAATATGTTGGACTTCCTCACAACAGTAGACACCTAGATAATAAAATTTGATAATTTAATAAAATTAGGCAATATCTTGAACGAATTACTTCATTGTAAAAAATGTAAACGACCGATTCTTAAGCATGAGCAAAATCTAGCGGCAGGAATTGTATATTGTTACGGTTGTAATTACTATTTTCCGCATTTAATTAGCACGGATAGAAAAAGAGAAGAGATTAGTATTCCTAACAGAACGAGCTATATTCGATTACGGTTAATGGAGGATTCGCTAGAGATTGTTATTAAGTGGTTTGGGAATTATAGTTTACGCTACATTTTAAAAGAAATTTTGAGTGAAAAAATTACTGCACCAGTTTCCTTTCTCGGATACTTATTTAATAAAACAATCATTAAGGTGGATAAGAAAGTGCTGCGCATTGATCATCTTCCGATTGATTTATTGCCGATGACTTATTATCAATCCGCTTATGTTAAGCAACTATACATAAAACCTGTAGATTCAACTGCGCAAACTTATGGGCTGTATACACTTCTCACCACTGGAGAAGAGCAAAAACTAATCTGGAATTTAAATAAAAGAACCCTCTTATTTATTGAGCAAGAAATTGAAAGAGTCATTGGAATTGAAGACGTAGCAGTTGAGGGCGAAATACAATAATCCTAAGGGTAACTATTCCTTAATTTGGTGCGATCAATTAAAAAGATAAACTGAATTGTAATTAAATTGTCTCGGTGCTTACACACTTCTCAAAACAAATCTCCCACTATCTTGTTCTAAAGCTTTACTTCACAATTACAAAAAAACGTCATAAACAACAATATGGATTTTATTGATCATTTAAACTGGCGATACGCCACCAAGAAATTTGATGCGACGAAGAAAGTTAGTGCGGCAGATCTGGAAAACTTAAAAGAAGCGATTCGCCTTTCCCCAACTTCTTACGGCTTACAAGCCCATAAAATATTACTCGTCGAAGATACCGCGACGCGTGCCAAACTCCGAGAAGTAGCTTGGGGACAAGCACAGGTAACGGACGCTTCTCACTTGTTCGTTTTTTGCAGCTACCAAGATTTGACGCCGGCGCACGTAGACGAATTATTTGAACTCAAAGCGAAAGCATTTGGAAAAGAGAAATCGGATTTTGACCAATATATTTCTTTTATCAATGGTAAAGTTGCTGAGAAAACAAAGGCAGAACGTGCGGAATGGAATGCCCGCCAAACTTACATTGCGATGAGTAATTTATTAGATGCTTGCGCAGCACTCAAGATTGATGCTTGCCCGATGGAAGGTTTCGATGCCAAAGCAGTAGGGGAAATTTTAGATTTGGATAGTAAAGGACTTGATGCGACGGTACTCGTTACCGTTGGCTATCGTTCTAGCGAAGATGCTACGCAAAATTATCCGAAGGTAAGAAAGCCGATGTCAGAATTGTTCGAAACAATTTAAAACTGCTGGCTTATTTTAAATACCAAGCGGCGTAGTTTTCCATTGAAACTACGCCGCTTTTATATTCGGTCATTTAAGAAGCAGAGAGTTAATGCTTCTTTCCATAATTTTTCTCTCCCGCCTTAATCGCTACTTCCAAGTGATTTTCCTGAGGTGGAATCGGGCAACTGTAACCATCACTGAAGGCACACCAAGGATTGTAGCATTTATTAAAATCAAGGACGACTTTTCCATCTTGAATGTCCGACATTTTTAAATCAATGTAACGGCCACCTCCGTAAGTTTTCTCGCCGTTTGTCCAATCTTTAAAAGGTAAAAATAAATGGTCTTTGTATTTTTCCATTTTCCGGAGGAAGGTACTTTGGTAAATGGCTAATTGATAAGTTTTACCATTCAACTCAAAACTAGCTATGCCGTACTTTACGTATTTTTTGGTGACACCACTGTAGGTTGCCATATCAAAACTACTTGCTTGAGGTGTACGCTCAAAGCTAGCCGTGACTTGATAAGCGCGTTTGGCTTTGTAAAATTTGAGGTACTTAAGGTCTTTTTTGTTTTTGATGGGAGAACGTTCTTCCTTCAAAAAATCTTCCATGTATGCCTTGCGGTGCGCTTTGATAGATTTTTTGAACGCTTTTCTGGATTGCCCAAAAAGAAATACGGTCGTCATCAGTAAAGTTAGGGTCAGTAAATATCTCATATCATTTTTTTAAAATAAAGTCAACGTTAAAGCAGTCGAGATCGCTTAATTTACGACCATCACCAGTTTATTATCGCCACTCACTGCCATGCGAGTAATGCTGCGAATCCCGTAAGCTGCAAAATCAGCAATTTCTAACCAAGCCTTGTCAATTACTTTATTGTACTTGTATAATTTGCTTCCTTTTGCCATGAGGAAAGTACCTTCCGGCAAACAAACAAAATCTTCGCTACCTTCCAAACTAGGAACAATGACGGAGCTGCGATAAGTAATTAAGTCTAGTGCTTTTATTTGCCAATTGGTATCGGATATCTTTTGTAGAAATGCAATATTTCCGTTGGGTAATCTTTGAAAACAACGACCAATATTGGTGGTAATATTGGTTATCTCTTTGGTGTTGATATTAGCCATGACGAGTCGATGTGGTTCGCCGACAATAAATAGCGCGAGCTTCGTATCATTGACCCAAAAATGATAGCCAACATTTTCAACGTTCTTTAAAACAGGTCGCCCGTTGTTGCTTCGGTTAATCGGAAACTGCCATAAACGTTGCGTATCTTCTCCGTCTTTTTCCACTCGGATACAACTGAAATTTCCACCATCTGGCAACAGGGTAGGAGAGTACTCACTATCCACGGATTGGGTGACGCGTGACTTGGTGTAGTCTGCTAAATTAAGTAAGTAGATTTCCGTTTGCGTACTGTCTTCCGGTGCTTGTGCGGTGAAGTATAGTTCATTATTGGTGAAAAATTGCGGTTGGTTATTATAGCCTTTGATATTGAATCCCGTAAGAAATTTAGCTTGCTTAAAATGAAATAAGCTATCCGTTAACTGGGTCATTTTGAAAAGATACAAATTGGTATTGGGAAGTTGTGCTACGGTAAAGGTCGGTAGTACAAAAAGGAGGAGGCAACAGGCGTAGAATTTACTCATAAGTTTTTTGCAATGGTTATGAGGTGATATTACAAAAAATAGCTAAGACCTCAAAATTTGCGTGCTTGCTAAGCAGCTTTTCCTTAGCGGAAAATACCTGTGAATCCAAGAATAGATAAGAATTTTGCCCAACGCGCTGCCTCCTACAAAAAAGACTTAATCTCATCGTTGAGCTTAAGTCCTTGTTACAATTGATTGTCTAGCAGCTTATTTGGATGCCACGCGAGCTTAGTTTTATTCTTGGTATCGTAAATCTAGGATGCCCGTTAAGTCTTCGTAGGGAATGGTAAAGGCTAGTGGTTCGGGAATACTTTGCGTTTTATCCTTAGGATCATAAAGGCAGTATAAACCCTCAAGACCAAAAGCAAATTTTTCTTTGAATTCAAGAACAGTGTCGAGTTGTAATGCTTCGCGGTTGATTTTTTGAGTTGGATGTTGTAACTGATGAGCTTTGGTAATTGCTGCTTCGCAACGCGCCTGAAAAGCTTCTTTTTCCAGAATTAGGTCTTCAACGTGAATCGGAAAACCACTCGTGGTATCGAAGCTAATGAGTTGGGTCTCGGTGTGTACCATACTAGGACTCTTTCTGGTAGAAATAGGTAACTCAAGGCTTACGTATTTCTCCGTTTGGTGTAGGACGCGCGCGTTGGAATACTTCTGCCAGCGATGTATTTGAGTAGGTTGTTGCTGTCGTTGTTGTTGGAAATTATGCAGGAAGGCCTTGGCGGCAAAATGTAGATCATGGATGCTATCGTTCTGTATTTGCTGTTCACTGGCTAAGCTGCGAATGTATTTTTGTTGGATGTACTCGTTGATCGCATTGCGTACGCCAATCTTACCGGCTTGTGCAACGGGGTATTGTAAGTTGACTTGTAGACAAGCTGTTTTGGGCAGGCAATTACTTTCTTGTTGAACGAAGTTCTCGGTTCCAAAATTTAGGGGACTCGTACTAAATCTAGTAAAAGTTCTGGAGTTTGTTGTTTCGTTACTACAGGCAAAAATTAAACCTAGACCAGCCAAGAGGAAGAAGAGTTGTACTTTTTTCATGCTTTATGATTTAAAAAACTTCAGAATAAAGAAGTTCGGTGTACTTATTCGCGAACAAAAAGATCATATTTCTGACTTGCTAAATTTACGAGCTTAAATCCACTAGGCGCTATTTTTTGGCTAGTTTTTTCTTGTAAAAAGAAATCTCTTCCTACATTTTTATCCAAACTAATGTAAAAATGCCGCATGAAGTACATGTGTACCGACCAATCCGTCGCCAAACTTTTGCTAACGCTAATCGCACTGTGGGCAGGAATAACTTCTCCCATCAAATAGACATCGTGCAACATCGCTTCGTCCCGACTCGCTTTTCCAACTTGAGTAGCTGCAAAAATCATGCTAGCCAATAAAAGTATCCACGCGCCTCTTTTGCTCCATTTGAATCCTACGGATTGAATTTGAAGTTGCGCAGTCCAATGTGCTAAATATGGTGCGATCAGCAAGGCAAAACTAATTCCGAAAAAGGGGAAACAAGGAACAATATAAAATCCTTTTTGTACCAAAGTAAGCATCATGGGTGCCGCAGCGGAGAGACCAATCAGGGCATAAACTAGCGCCATTTTATAGTTAGGATTGCCGATTTTAGGCATTTTTTTAAAATAAAAAAGTAGCCATAACAATCCCGTTAGTAACATCGCGGGCAGCAATTCCATAAAGAGTTTCCCTAAAATATAAAAACGACTATCCACAGTCGGCGCACTACCGATTCGTTTCAAAACACGAGCGTTAAGGTAGAGGTCTAAACTTTCGCGCGCACTATCGTGTAAAAGTAATGCAGCGTAAATGACTACGGGAACGGCGATTAAAATCAGCGAATAGCCAATAATTTTCCGAAAGGAAACTTCCCGAAAAACCAATCCGTAAATCCCAAGAGTAGCCAAAGGAAAAAAACCAGGAATACCTTTGCTAAAACTTGCCAAGAAAATAAAAACGCCAGCAAGAATCACTGCCGGAATACCACGGTTCTGATGTAAAGACTGGATGGCAAAGTAAACTGCGGCTAGCGTGAAAATGCCCATCGTATTTTCTTGCATATTATTGG
>JBGCFY010000213.1:0-8013 GCA_045110315.1 Saprospiraceae bacterium | reverse complement strand
CACACGGAGATTGACGATTTGTTACTTAGCGCACTCGCACTTACCATCAGTGGTTGGACTGCACACGAAAAAGTAGTAGTTGGGATGGAAGGACACGGCAGAGATTTCCTCGGAGCGTCGCTTGATGTAACGAATACAATTGGTTGGTTTACGAACCTGTATCCCGTTGCGTTATCGGTTCCTCCCGAGCCTTCAATTGCAAATCTAATTAAGTCCATCAAGGAGCAACGAAGAGCGATCCCAAATAAAGGAATTGGCTATGGCTTACTGCGATACCTTAATCCCGACGTCACTTGGCAAGATAGCCTTGCAGCGATAAACTGGGATATTGTTTTTAATTATTTAGGTCAGTTGGATCATATTATTAATGAAAGTGATTGGTTGAAACCTGCCGAAGAAGATAGAGGAACGGCCGTAGGAGCAGGCTTTGATTTTAATAAATTAGAAATAAATGGCTTTGTCGCTGCGGGGAAATTAACGATGACTTGGCGTTACCGAAATACGGATTTTAAAGAAGATGTTATTCAAACCTTAGCAAATCAATTCGTCGAAAATCTAACGAGTATTATTCAACATTGTACGGCGCAAACAAGCTCGGAGCGAACAGCTTCTGATTTTGGCTTAGCGCCAGAAATTGATACGGTTAGTTTAGATTCTTTTTTAAATACAGCCATTAATGATATTCCCCGACGGGATCAAATTACATCGTTGTATCGCTTGAGTCCCTTACAAGAGGGAATGTTTTTCTTGCACAATTTTGACCCAACGAAAGATGTCTACGTAGATCAATTAAAAGTAGATCTGAAGAACTTAAATTTGGACTGCTTTAAAAAGGCTTGGACTAGAGTATTAGAGCAGCACTCGATTTTGAGAACTGCCTTTTTTCAAGAAGGATTAGCAATTCCGGTGCAACTCGTTTTTCAAAAAGCAGATCTTCCGATTAATGTGGTTGAATTTTCTGCTACGAATGCTTCCGACTGGGAGACGGACTGGGAAGCTTTTTTGGCAAAAGACTTACAAGCAGGTTTTGATTTCGAACAGCCTCCTTTGATGCGTATTAGTTTAGTGAAAACCTTGACGGGATACCATAAAATGGTCTGGACCTTTCATCATATCTTATTGGACGGTTGGTCTTTACCCATTCTAATGAAATCTTTTTTAAACTTATACGAAGCATTACTAGTTAGCAAGAGTATCGCAGCCAAACCAAGCGTAGATGAATACGAGGATTACATTAAATATATTGCCGCGAGCGATCCATTTGTAGGAATGGCGTTTTGGAAAAACTACTTACACGGTTTTGAGAGTCCATCGTATTTACCTTTTGTTGATCAGCAACTTGATCGAAATAAAGGGGGAGAGATGAAAGAAGTTTTCTTGAATTATTCTAGCGATTTCACCAGCAAAGCGAAAGCCTACGCCCAAGCAAACCAGTTGACGATGAATACGCTAATCCAAGGAGTATGGGGCTTTTTACTAGCCAAATATACCAATCGCCAAGATATTGTATTTGGGGTGACCGTTTCGGGACGCCCGGCAGACTTAGGTAATTTGGAGGAACGAGTTGGTTTATTTATCAATGCCATTCCTCTACGAATGAAGTTTGATAAAAATGCTACAATCGTTGATACCTTAAACGTAGTGCAGAAAGAACAAACAGAGGCGAGAGAATTTCAATATACTGCTCAAACGGACATTCAACGCTGGCTCGAATTTCCAAGTGATTTATTTGACTCGTTGCTCATCTTTGAAAATTATCCAATGGGTGATCTCGCTCAGCAAGATTGGTCGCTTGAGATTAGTAATATTTCGATGCACGATCAAAATAATTATCTGTTCTCCTTGGAAGTCACAGTACGAGATGAAATGCGCATTAAGTTCGGTTACAATGAAAGTGTTTTACCTGCTACTTATGCGCACCGCATCCAAGCACACTTTGATGGTATATTAAAACAAATTGTAACATCAGCACAAACTAATTTTTCTGAACTTCAGCTAGTTTCTGATCCTGAAAAAGACGTATTACTCAAGGAGTTTGTCGGTGCATCTTTATCCTATCCTACGGACAAAAGTTTCGTGGAACTATTTGAAGCACAGGTGTTGCGTACGCCACAAAAAGAAGCTGTTGTTTTTGAGACGAATAGTTTGACTTATCAGGCTTTAAATGAAAAAGCAAATCAATTGGCACATTATTTACAAAAACAAGGTTTGCAAAAAGCAAGTTTGGTTTGCGTATGTTTAGAACGTTCCATGGAAATGTTGATTAGTTTACTCGCTATTCAAAAACTAGCCGCGGCACACGTACCACTTGATCCGGTGTATCCCAAAGAAAGGATTAGTTACATTTTAAAGGACACTAATGCCGAAGTAGTGATTTGTGGTCAAGCACAACTTTCTTTGATTGAAGTAGAAAAAGTAAGACCGTTGGTCATCGAAGAAATTTGGGAAACCCTAGAACACGCACCCAAAGATGAGCCAACGGTACAACGTACACCGCAAGATTTGAGCTACCTCATTTATACTTCTGGTTCTACGGGACAACCTAAAGGAGTGATGATTGAGCAACAAGGCTTAGTAAGTTTCTTATGGGCGATACAGGAAATATTGCAGATGAAACCCGAAGAAAGTTTCCTCGCGATTTCTACGTATAGTTTTGATATTGCGTACCTCGAAATGTATTTACCCTTATTGCTTGGCGCAAAAGTTATACTTGCCCCTGCAGAGATTAAAATGGATGGTCAGCAACTACAAGCCTTGATTGCTAAGACTAAGCCCAATTATCTACAAGCTACACCGGCGAATTGGCAATTACTTTTAGATAGCGGCTGGAAAAATGAAGAAGGACTAGATATACTCTGTGGAGGAGAAGCCATTAAAGAAAAGCTAAAGCAGAAATTGACGAGTTTGGGGAATCATCGGGTTTTCAATTTGTACGGCCCAACGGAAACAACACTTTGGTCAACCATCAAAAGATTAACACTCGACGAAGCTATTACGGTCGGGAAGCCAATTCCAAATGTTGAGGTTTATATTCTTACACCAACAAATGAAATAGAACCTGTAACTACAAATGATTTGTGTCCTATTGGTGTAGTAGGAGAAATTTGCATTGGTGGAGATGGACTAGCACGCGCTTATTTGAATCAACCCGATTTGACACAAGAAAAATTTGTTGCTAATCCATTTCGTACCGCGACTAATGCTCGCCTGTACCGTACCGGAGATTTAGGTCGTTGGCTGCCGAACGGAGAATTAGAATGCTTAGGTAGAGTGGATGATCAAGTCAAAATTAGAGGACACCGAATTGAGTTAGGGGAAATAGAAAGTGTCTTGCAGCAAGTATCGGGAGTAGAACAATGTGTCGTCCTTGCTACGGAAGATACAACCGCTACAAAAATTCTGGTCGCCTACTTGAGCACGAAAGGAGCTTCCGACGACGAATTTCAAGAAGCGATTCGGTCTCACTTAAAAACGAAACTTCCGGCTTATATGATGCCGAGCTTAATCAAAGCAGTCGAATCCTTTCCGTTGACACCGAATGGAAAAGTCGACAGAAAACGTTTACCTCAACGGGCGTCAAAAACCTTACTAAGTACGACTTACGTAGCTGCTCGAAACGAGGTAGAACGAAAGCTAGTCGAAATTTGGAAAGGACTACTTGGAATGGAACAAATTGGTATTCACGACAACTTCTTTGAGTTAGGAGGACATTCGTTACTCGTAGGACGATTGGTGGCTGAACTTCAAAAGAGCTTAGCAATTAGTGTCCCCATTAAAGTGATTTTTGAGTACAGCAGTGTTGCAAAAATCTATGACTACTTAAGAATTACCAAGCTTATCGAGGAAGAGGATAATGACGAAGAATTTGACACTTTAGAGTTGTAAGCAGAGTATAAAAAATTGAACATCATGAGAAATACGGTACCGACAGATAAAAAGAAGATTTTTGAACTTTTAGCAAATGCTTTGACGCAAGGAGTGACCGTTGCCCTCAACGGAGAAAAACTGATTGTCAAACTACCGAAAGATAAAAAAGTAGACCAAGCTTTGATTGGCTTATTAAAGGCAAATAAAGAAGCCATTCGTAGTTTTTTGCAAGAGGAAGAAACTGCCTTAGCGGAAGCCAAAGCAGTTGAAGAAAAAATCCCTAACTTCGATCGTCAAGAGGTCACAGAACCACCGTTGTCTTTTTCACAGGAGCGCTTGTGGTTCATCGATCGTTTGGAAGGAAGTACGCAGCATCACCTACCCGCAGTGTTGAATCTTCGCGGAAATTTAGAATTTGAAACGCTAGCCTACGCTTTTCGCATGATTATTACACGGCACGAAATTTTACGTACCGTTTACCAAGAAAAAGAAAACGGAGAAGTATTTCAACAAGTTTTATCAGAAGCGGAATTCTTCAAAGATTGGGAATTACCGTTCCAAGTCTTTCCAGCAAACAAGGAAGCACCTGCAATAGAAAATACCATTGCGCAGCTAGTCGCTAAAGCTTTTGACCTTCGCAAAGATGCAGGCATTCGCTTACAGTTGTTTCAGCGTGCAGCGGAGGATTATATTTTGGTTTTGGTTTTTCACCATATTGCAACGGATGGTTGGTCGAGCGCCGTATTTGTAAGAGAGTTAGCGGAATGCTATGCCGCAAAAGCAGCAAATCGAACTCCTGATCTACCAAATTTAGAGATACAGTATGCCGACTATGCCTATTGGCAAAAATCATTTTTCAAAGCACAACAGTTTGAACAAAAGATTAGCTATTGGCAAAATAAATTAAAAGGATTAGAAACGTTAAACCTCCCCACAGACTTCCCGCGACCACTCGTGCAGAGCAGTCGAGGTGCCACGGTACAAAGTGTTATTCCGCAAGATCAATACGCCGGATTAATCCAGTTAGCGACGCAAGAAGGCGCTACGTTGTTTATGGTTTTACTCGCGGGCTTCAAAGTTTTATTACATCGGTATACCCAACAAGTCGATTTGGCAGTGGGAACGCCAACGGCTAATCGAGGAAAAAAAGAACTCGAAAATTTAATCGGTTTTTTTATTAATAGTTTGGTGTTGCGAAGTGACCTTAGTGGCAATCCATCGTTTATAGATTTGTTGGCGCAAGTAAAGCAAACTGCTTTGGAGGCGTACAGTCACCAAGAAGTTCCTTTTGATCATATCGTTAATTTGTTGAGTCCTAGTCGAGATACGAGCCGCAGTCCTTTGTTTCAGGTAATGTTTATTTTACAAAATACACCAGCGATTCCTGATTTGAGCTTTGGCGCAGTTGCTTTGTCGGCTTATCCACTTGAACGAACAACTGCGCAATTCGACCTGAGTCTGAGTTTGTTAGAAAATGCAGGACAAATTTACCTTACGGCAGAATATTGCAGTGATTTATTTACGGAGATGACCGTAACGAATTTATTGCAGCATTACCAAACCTTACTAACGGCAATCATTACGAATCCCCAAACAAAAATTAGTCAACTAGCATTGCTCCGCGCAGAAGATCGCAAGCAGTTGCTTCATGATTTTAATGATACAAAAGTCCTTTTGCCTAAAAACAAAACCTGTGTTGATTTATTTACCACACAAGTTTCCAAAACGCCAAATAACCTTGCGGTAATTTTTGAAGATGAAACTTTAAGTTACGCTGAATTAGATGCTCGCTCAAATCAGTTGGCCCGTCATCTACGTGAGCGAGGAGCCCAAGCAGAAAGTTTGGTCGCCATTTGCATTGACCGTTCACCAGAAATGATCGTTGGCTTGTGGGGGATTTTAAAATCTGGCGCAGCATATCTGCCCGTAGACGTTGCTCATCCACAAGAAAGAATTGATTATTTATTAGAAGATAGTCAAGCCCAATTCGTAGTAACCAACGGCATTTATACCGAAAAGTTTTCAAAGATTCCTGCTGAGAATTGTATCTCGATTGATGCCGACTGGTCCGGCATCGCACAACAAAAAGAAGCAGCATTATCCGTCGAAATTAAACCGCATGATTTAGCCTATATCATTTACACCTCGGGATCAACGGGGACGCCAAAAGGAGTGATGATTGAACACCACGGGATGTTTAATTTAGTCTTAGATCATATTGATCGCTTAAGTATTACGGAGCAAGATCGAATTTCTCAATTTGTATCTATGTCTTTTGATGCTTCGATTCCAGAATTATTCATGAGCGTTTTGACGGGAGCAAGTCTTGTATTGCTAAGTAAAGAAAGAATTGCAGATCCCAGTTCATTTTTAGCCTACATCAAAGCAAAAGAATTAACGGTTTGCTCTTTAATGCCTGCTTATCTAAGTGCCTTTGATCCACAGGAATTGACTTTTTTACGTGTGATTATGACGGGAGGAGATGTCGCTAACGTGGAAAAAGCAGTGGCTTGCGCTGCCTATTGTGATTTCTTTAATTTTTATGGACCAACAGAATGTACGGTTTGTGCTACCGTTTATCAAGTACTCCCTGAGGATGAAATGAGAACACAATTGCCTATCGGTAAGTCCATTGCGAATACTCAGGTCTATATTTTAGACGAACAGCAGCAGTTGGTTCCTCCCAACGTGGAAGGAGAAATTTGCATTGCAGGAGTTGGTTTGGCAAGAGCCTATTTGAATCATCCCGAATTGACCACAGAAAAATATATTCCAAATCCTTTTGTTGAAGGTACTAAAATGTATCGAACAGGCGACAAAGGTAAATACTTGTCAGATGGGAATATTGCTTTTTTAGGAAGACTAGATAATCAAGTAAAAATTAGAGGTCACCGCATTGAGTTAGGCGAGATCGAAGTCGTATTGGAAGCGTCCCCTCTAGTGAAACAAGCGGTCGTCGTCGTGCGCCAAGATAGCGAAGGAACCCCGCATTTAGTTGCCTATTTAAAAGTGACAGCAGCTTATGAGCGTGCGGTAGTGTATCGATATTTACAAGCACGATTAACGGTTTATATGATTCCGGCAATGTTGATTCCGATGGCAGCGTTTCCACTAACTACGGGCGGGAAAGTGGATAGAAAAGCACTTCCCGAACCGGAACTTAGTACCTTAGAAACAAAAACCTACGTTGCTCCTACGAGTGAACTTGAGAAACAATTAGTAGAAATTTGGCAAGCCTATTTACCCGTTAAAAAAATAGGTGTCCACGATGATTTTTTCCAACTAGGCGGACATTCTCTTTTGGCAACACGAGTAGTGTCAGGTATTCGAAAAAATTTACAGTTAGAAGTTCCAATTAAAGACTTTTTTGCTAACCCTACGATTGAGCAGCTAGCAGATTTTATTTCAGGAACAGCAACAAAGGCAATCTTACCGATGATTGCTAAGGCGGTTAGACCTGAAAAAATTCCTTTATCGTTTTCACAAGAACGCTTATGGTTTTTAGATAATTTAGGAAGTACTGTTCATTATCATATGCCAAGCGTTCAGCGACTAGAAGGAACTATTGACGTTGAATTACTGACAGCAGCTTTCCGAGGTGTAGTGAATCGTCACGAAGTATTACGAACCGTTTTTAGCGAAGAAGAAGGGAAAGCTTACCAATTAATTTTAGCAAAAGATCAGTGGCAACTTGATTTTAATACTTCCTTTATTGGAAAAGAGCGCACTTCGCTTACCCAAGCGATAGATAAACTCGTCACGGCTCCTTTTGATTTGTCAAAAGATCATATGTTGCGGGCGCATTTACTGCAATGTGCCGTAGAAGAATACGTTTTAGTGATTGTCATTCATCACATTGCTTCGGATGGTTGGTCAAATTCTATCTTTTTTGGAGAACTAATGGAATTGTACCACGCACAAAAAGAAAATCGAAAAGTACAACTTAAAGAATTGCCTTTACAGTACGCAGATTATGCTTTGTGGCAACGGCAATATTTGGAAGGTGAGATACTGGAACAGCAGTTAAATTACTGGGAAAATAAACTTGCGGATTTAGAAGTACTAAACCTACCGATTGATTTTGTTCGTCCGCCAATACAAAGTACGTCCGGCAAGCATCATTACTTTGAACTTTCGTCGGATACG
>JBGCFY010000212.1:0-5754 GCA_045110315.1 Saprospiraceae bacterium | reverse complement strand
ATCGCTAAAAAGCAGACGATTCGGGATGATAATGGGACCTTATTATCACCAACAGATCCTAAATTTGATATGGCTCCAATGGCTAAGGTAATGTCTTCGCAAGCCATTCAAAATATTCCAGGGGCAGAAACAGCAGTACTGTTTACAGACTTTAATTTGGATGGTACTTCCAATAATCTCTACTTCTATGCCATTCGTGAAATGGGCAATTTGATGGAGCTAGGGTCGTACAGTCCGGTACTAGGACCAATAAAATTAGTCAATACTAAACCACCACAAATACCAGGCATCAAAAGAGTACTTCCTATTTTAAGTAATGAAAACTTAAATATACTGCCCGGCGTTTCAGTTGAAATTAATGCCTATCCTAAAGTTCAGAATATTAGGCAAATAAAGTTATACCGGACCCTAAATCCACAACTTGCCTTGTCGGTAAGATCCATGGATTTGATTAAAACGATAGACTTAGCAGCAGACGGACAACTCCTGAATAATATCTGGAAGATAAAAGATGAATTTGACGACATTGGCTACGTTCCGTACAGTGATCCTTTGTACTACCGAGTAACGGCATTGAGAGAGATACAATATGCTCAAGGAAGTAATGAAGTTTCTGCGGATCATCCAGAGGTCATAGAATATGCGCCATCCGAACAATCAAAATTATTGATTAGTAGCATCGTCGAAAATGCTAATCCAGAATCGCCAACCTTGCAATATAATTTTGATGCGAATGCAAGTGACGCTTCCTTAATTGATCACGTTATTTTGAAATGGGAGAAAAAGGTACATAATGGAAAATACCATTTGTATAAAATGAATCGTCAAGGGAATTGGGTTAACATTTATTCTTTTAGTTCTAATTTAGAACATATTCAATTGCTATTAGCAGATACGAATTTAGGAACCGGAACATTATCAATTGAGGATGAAAATGGGAATTCTATTTATCATCACTTCAAAGTTATCGCTGAAAATTCAGTCGGTATGCTCAGTACGGAGGATAAAATTATGACGCTGCCCAATACCAATAATCTTGCACCAAACGAAGGCATCGGAAATATGATTATAGGAAACACGAATATAGTTAGATAACAAAAAAAAATATAGATATGTCAGATAGAATTGATTTAAAAGAATATTTTGAAACGGGAAAGAAACCCACACAAGGGGAGTATGCAGATTTAATTGACAGCACCGTTCATAAATCTCAAGACAAAGCCAGCGTAGCGGAAGCAGAAGCAGGCACCGTTAATGATAAATACGTAACGCCAGCAACTGCTAAAAAAAGCGTTGAAAAATTTGCCGTAGGCGCAGTACCGGAAGCCTCAGAAACGGTAAAGGGAAAAGTAGAATTGGCAGATTTAACGGAAGTAGGAACAGGTTCAAATACAACTAAAGCCGTAACTCCCGCGGGTGCTAAAAAAGCAGCACAAGTTCATGCACCAGTAAAAAGTATTAATGGGCAAGATGGTGTTGTGGTGTTAGACTTAAGTGGTGAAGATAGTGGTTGGCAAACACCATCGTTGGAATCAGGTATTTCAAATTTTGGTGGAACTTATCAAAGTGCAAGATACCGAAAGAAAAACGGCGTTGTTTTTATTGAGGGATCTGTAAAGCAAGGTACGGCTACTGGAACGGTAACCGTTTTTCAGCTTGGTGGAGGGTATAAACCTAGCAAACGATTAGTTTTTAATACTTATAGATCAACTGGAGTAGGAAGAACAGATGTTTTATCCGATGGTAGAGTTATTTGTTACTCTTATAGCAGTACTCAAACCAGTCTATCAGGTATTTCATTTTTAGTTGATTGAAATTTTAAGAAGGAGGGTATTCTTTTTTTAGTTTTGAATGCAGCATTTTCCTGTAAAGCAAAATATTTTTATAAAAAAAGGCTTATCCTAAAGTAGGATAAGCCCGCAGTATTAGACTGTGTATTATAAAAAAAATTTGTTTTAGTACTTATTTGCGAACAAGCATAAACTTTTGCGTTTGCTGCTGACCTTCTTTTCCAGTGATTCTGTAGTAATAAGCACCGTTTTTAAGTTGACTAAGATCAACTTGGATTTGGTGTTTACCTTCAGGATATTGACTTTGTTTTATAGAGCGGATTAATTGTCCGGCTTCGTTGTACAGCTCGATATTATAGTAACCCGCCTCACTCAACGCAAACTGTAAAGTGTTTTCGTTTACGGAAGGATTAGGGTAAATGTTTATCTTGCGAATAGGATTAATTTTCGTTGTTGTAGCAGCTTCGTTGGCATCCAAAAATAAGAAATGGATTTTCTTCCGCATTGCTCGCTTAGCTTTCTTTCTCATTTTTCGAAGCTCGTGTCGCGTTTTACCGGAGGACTGTTTGGCCTTGTCTCCTTGAGTAGATTCTTTCTGCTTCCTTTTTGGGTGATACTTGTCTTTGATGGCTTTTAAATCTTTATCCCACTGTAATCGTTCTGTCTCAATTTCTGCAAACAAGTCGTCAATCTTTACTTCGTAACGAGCAACGAGCTCCTCGATCGTTGCGGCATATTTGCTTTTTTGTTTTTTGCTTTTTCTACCTTTCTTATGCTGCTTTTTATTTTGTTGGTGTGCTGCTTTTCTTGCTGCTTTTTCTGTGGCCAATTTAGGTCTTAGTTCTGTGATGAGCGCTTGATCCTCTGTACTAATGGAAGCGGTCAATTTAGCGCGCTGCTTCTGCAAAGTAGGAAGGATATAAGTGGTCTTGTAAGCTTTAGTTTCTTTCTGCAACGCTTCTCGATCTTCGGGAGACAAGTGATGATGTTTGCCTTTTCTGCCTTTCCGGTGCTTTTTCATGGTTGTCTCAAAACGCGTCCATTGTGCGGGTGTCAATACGGCTTTGATAGCTGTTTGATGTGCTTCTCGGTGGGCACGTCGTTGCGCTTTTCTAGATTGAAAATCTTCGCTGTCGTTTTCTCTAGCTGCTGCTCGTTCTTTTTCTATTGTTGCAAAAACAGCCTTGAGTTGGGTGACTTGCGTATCGCTAAGTTCGAGTTCTGTCGTCATCTTTTCCAACATTTTTTCTGGATTATGATGACGATGTCCTTGTGCCAAAAGACTGATGCTACAACTCAAGCTGATTGCTAAGGCAATTATTATTTTTAATTTTTGCATGATTTTATTTTTATGATGAAGTTGTTTAAAAGCAAGCTTAAACAACTTTGATTAAAATGTTTTAAAGAATCTCCAATAGCTGCTAAGAGATGTTTTGGGTGAAAAGGTTAGCACGCGTTACTCTTGTTTCTTTTTATTTTCAGAATGATCTTTCTTTTTTTTGTGTTTTTTTTTATGTCGCCTAGGTCGTTTAAGTTTTTTGTAAAATTCTTTTGCACTTTCCTGTTGGCTTTCATTTAATTCTTTCTCCAGTTCTTGCTGCAAATCGTCGATTAAAGTAGCACGTTGTTTTTTAAAATTGACGTGAATTTCTTGAAACTGTGTGCCGTAGTTTTCTAGCAGGGGCAGGAGTTTTTCCTTTTGTGTTGTTCCTAAAGTTACGGTACGTAGAAATTGTTCTTGAAACCCTTTTGCCGTACCAATCTTATGAATATGTCTGACGTGTTTTTTGGTAAAATATCCTGCAGTGAGGAAACCCATCGCAAATCCTAATACTAAAATACCAAGTATCGCCAATAAAGATTTATTTGTCATTTGCTGTAGCTTAAGTGAGCAGTGGTTTAATAATTCGGGAATACATTTTTTAACAACTGCTACGGTTAAAAATCTAAGTCTAAGTTGGTCAACTCTGTTTCGCCCGGATAAAGATTATCAATCCCCAGCATTACTTCTGGACTCAGACTTCCTTCTACAAAATAAATATTGAGTAAGAAAGCGAGAATGAAAATAACACAAGCTGCGGCTACTCTCGGGAATAACCGAATAATGGAACGACTAAAACTTTCCGTGGATTTAATGGCGAAATTTTCTAATTGTTGCATTACCTTAGCACTGAAATCAGGGTCTTTCGCTACGGACCAATTAGAGAACAACTGCCGCGTCGCCAATAATTCCGCTCGTTCTTTGCGCAAGGCAGGGTCACGCTTTAAAGCTTGTTCCAAACGAGTTGCTTCTTCGTCGGAAAGCTTAAAGTCCAGCGAGCGAAGCAAGAGTTGATGTAAGTGATTTTCCATAATTTATCTAATAATTGTACTCAATATTTCTTTTAACTTTAATTGTGCGCGGCTTAATCTCGAACCAACTGTACCCATTGGGATTTCTAAAATTTTGGCAGTTTCTTCCGTAGAATATCCGTCAATCATTCTCAAAACGACCACGGAACGAAAATCGGGTTCTAAGATTGTAAGTGCGTATTGTACCATATCTTGCGTATCTTTTTGCTCGGCCGCCTGATGCTGATCTGCGATCACTAGCGGCTTTCCACCTGAGGATAAAGAAGCAAATCGTTGTTGCTGCTTTTTTCGTTTTTTCAATTCGTTGAGCGAAAGATTAATCGCGATTCGACTGAGATACGAACTTAGTTTTGCTTCTCCTCTAAAAGATTTAATCGCTTTGTAAAACCGAATGAATACTTCCTGTGCAACGTCGTTGGCTTCGGGCTGTGCCCCCAACATACCGATAACTGTTGCCCGCACCTGTTGTTGGTGTAGTTCTACCAATTGACGAAAAGCGAGTTGATCACCTGCTTTTGCCAACTGAATAAGCTCCGTTTCTGATTTGGTTAAACGATTTTTCAATTGGTATTGATGCTAATTTGCTGATAAGACAAATGCTAAACTAAGTTTTTTCCGATGGATCCTATTTTTTCAATAATTTTATCAAAAAAAATAAGGGAGTTAATTTGTCTTGGTACTTAACTTGTATTTAAACTTGAGCGGAGCATTTAATCTAAAACTAGCGTAGTTACGATTCGAAGTGTTCTACGCTTGCGTTTTAACCACTGAATCACCAAGTTTTTAAAATAGATGGCAATTCTAATGGCTAATTTCGCCCAGCCAAAAGGTCCTCTCACAATGGTCCAAACCCAGTTGAGTATTTTTCCTAAAAGCACCATACTGAAATCAAGGTTGTGCGTATAGCGAAGACACTTGCGATGATGTTGCCAATAAATTGCTTCGGGCAATTGGGTAGGAGAGATGATCGTCGTATCAAAATCAAAGTCGTACTTCGTGAGGATTACTTTTCCAGTCACGGGATCGGTCGTCTCTAATTGGCGCGTTCCAAATAAAAAGCCAATACCTTCTTTAAATTTACGAACGCCTTCGCGAATTTCTTTGTACAATAATTTGATGAAATTTTTAAACAGCGTAATTAGTTTTTTGAGGCCTCGAATGAGGAAACGAATCAAACGTTTAAAACAACGCATAATAGAACGGGCTAGGCTTCGAATGCCGTAGTAAATTCTACGAATTTTGCTTGGTTGTTGTAAGCCATCTTTAATCTCTTCGGTATAGACTTTCCAAGCCTCTTCGACTACAGTTACCTTGTGTCGCTTCTTGTCCATCTTTTTTTCGTAGGCTTTGAAGACGTCGGCAGCAGTATATTTTTTGGTATCTTCTTCTAGTAATTTTCGCAACCGATCAAAAAGGTAGTGAACGTTGAGAATCCAATAGCCTTCTGTTTGAGAGCCTAGTAAAGTGAGAATGTACTTCAATCGAAGGCGAGGAATATCTTCTACCAAATCGGCAATGGAATCAAAACTACGATGTCGAAGTTCACTATCTAGTTTGCCATAATAATAGCCATTCGTCCATTGATGCACTTGAATGAGCCGAATCAAAAACT
>JBGCFY010000211.1:0-23453 GCA_045110315.1 Saprospiraceae bacterium | reverse complement strand
TATTTTTTATTTTTTGTTACTTATATTCGATTTTATCAAGTTGATCTACAGAAACAAGCCCATACTGGACCTTAGACTGCTGATCCCTTTTACCAACAATCAGTAGGTTTGGATGGTAAGTGTGGGTGATAGAATGTAAAGGTTTCGAAAAGCGTTGCTGACCTTTTGCGTCAAAAACTACATAACCTTCTTTTGTAGAAGCAATAATAGGATGACTTTTCCAAGCGTAACTGATCGTTGCATATTGAAGTGGAACTACAATTTCCCCTTGCTTGTTAAGCAATCCTTTTAAACGAACTTCTTGATCTTCGACCCGCAGATAGGAATCATCAAAATTTGATTGGTACCCTTCTTGATGCTTTAAAGAAATCATATTTCGGAAACTACTCGTCCAGTATTTTTTCATGGGCAAAATTTGATTCCCATCCTTGTCCCAAAACGCCAATTCTGCTCCCGATTCATTCGCGACAATATAAACATCTCCCCATTTTTCAAGGAAGTGCTGAGGCTCAAAAATGATTCCTTCTCCGATCCTAAAAACACCCATTTGTTTTGGTTTGCTATCCGGATAACTAAAAAAGAATTCCGCTCCTGCTTGATGTTTTAATCTTTTAAAACCATCTGGAGAGTGTTGTTTTCCAGTTTCATCAATTATAACCTGATAATCATTTTTAGATACGATAAAATGTTTAGTATCAGTCCAAGAGCACTTACCAAATTTCTTGGGTAATATTTCTTTTCCAGTTTTATAAATAGCTTTAGTTGGCTTGGAGCCAAATTGATTAATCCATAAGGTTAACGCACTTGATCCTGGTGATACACTTTTCCCAATCTCTTTAAATAGCAATTTCCCTTTTGCTGAAAAAAAATATAGGACACTATCTCTATCTGCCCTCGCTACAATTAAGTCCGAATCGATTACTCTAACGTATCCATATTCAAATGGAAGAATTACTTGATTCTTTTCATTGATAACACCCCAATCGTTAAGCACTTTCTTTCCAGCTTTAGATTGAGCTTGTTTGGTCGCCACATAAAACCCATGTTGTTTACCAAAAGGTTGCAACCAATTTTTTAAATGCGCGTATTCGAAAGGGATTATTTCCTTCCCATCACAATCTATCAAACCTGCTTTCTCCTCCCGATAAGCGATATAAGAACCCATTCCACGCATCCCTTCTAATTTGTCATAAATAAAAGGAATCCGTACAGTTTGATTCGAATACAGCGTTCCCCATTTTTCACTTCTCTTAATTGGTGGCGAATTTTCACATTCTCGGTTAGTACTTACCTGAGCATGACATTGAAAAAAGCTTAGTATCAAAAATAACAACAAGGTATTCTTCATAAGATGAGGTTAGTTTAGGAGAACGGCTTGGTTCTATAATATTTGAATATGATTCAAGTTTACTTGCAACCTATTTTGATTTTTTCTAATCAAAAAGACATTCAAGCTAGCGTTACTAATATTGCATTAACCACTGCAAGTTACGCGATTTAAACAGTTTTTTCTGAGTATGAAAATTATTTACAATTATTTACAATGTTAAAAATCTCCCCCGCTATTCGTACCGCTATTCGTAGTTTCTAACTACGAATAAATATTTCCACCGCTATTCGTAGTTTCTAACTACGAATAAATCCCCCCTATCACAACTCAATTTAATCAATTACCCAAAATCCATTTTCCCCATAAAACTAATAAACACCTATAAACCTAGTTTCCCAACTACGAATAAATATCAATCTTCACACAGGAACATACCCTTCCATCATTCCAAAATCAATAAGTTCCACTTCCAGCTTACCCACTTGCCCAGCATAATTTTTCGCACTACTATAACAGTATTCCGCTGCGTGCGCTACCAGTCCCGCCTTTACTGGATTCTGATGAATGTAATTCAACTTTTGCATAATAAACCTTGGATATAATAAATCTATCGGTCGATTATCTTGTTGCCAAACTTGATATTTCTTATTCCGCTTATTATACTTTGCATAATACTCAAATATCATTTTCAGCCAATCCCGTCTACTTTCAGTTTTACTAGTTGTAACCCAATTAATTAATTCTTTGGAAGTATGTTTTTTCAAATCTCTTACGATTGCTGATAGTCCTTTTGATTCCTCGTCAGCACTTGCGATTAAATGCACATGATTACTCATAATTACAAAAGCATATAATCGAAAACCTTTATTTGTTATGCAATATTTAAAACTATCAATAATAATATCTTTACATACCTGACGTGTAAAAATATCTGCCCAACCCACTATCGTAAAGGTCAAATAATATAAGCCGTACTGATTTCTAATTTTATATCCTTTTGCCGCTGACATATTACATTTATATTGTTTCTTTTTGAAAATAACTTAAAGATAAGGTTCTCACTTTATAAAACACGCTATTTCCTGCCTTACTTGCGATGGATTTACTCGCCACCCGCTATTCACCGCCCGCTATTCGTAGTTTCTAACTACGAATAAATATCCCCACCGCTATTCGTAGTTTCCAACTACGAATAATTATATACGACAACTACCGAAACCCTTCCCCAATAACCCCCATCGCCGGTTTCCCCTGCGGCGTAAAGTCCAAGTCTCGTCGCTTCGGATCTACCACAAAATCTCCACGCAATTGCCAAAGATGAACGCCAGCAAACCACGCTTGATCCCAAACCGTATCAAAGAAAGCTTGATAGCAATTCCGCTGAGTCTCTAAGGAAAATAAGCTATCGGCCTGTGGAGAATACTCCATCCATTCCCATGGTTTACTCGCACTATCAGCAGTGCTTTTGTAGCCCATTTCAGTAAAAAGAATCTTACGATTAAATTGCTTGTGTGTAGCAACGATAGCAGGGATATGTTGCTGCCAACCGTCGGAAATAGCTTGGGTGCTAGGATAGTGCTGATCGACTAAAGGGAAGTAGGCTTGAATGCCAATGTAGTCCAATTGATCCCAAAAAGTGATTTGGTCAAATTCTTGGTACCAATTGGCGGCGTAGGTGATTTTGCCGGGGTAAATCGTGCGCACTTCTTGGATAAGTCCTTTCCAGAAGTTTGGTTTTTCTACGGATAAGCGGGTGAGTTCCGTACCGATGCAAAACATTTCAGCTTGGCCTTGGGCAGCGATTTTAGCGTAGCGTAAGATAAAACTACGATAGCTTTTTTTCCAAGTCTCCCAATCCGCTTCATTGTTTGGATAAATATCGGAACGCCATTTTCCCGCACTCGGCTCGTCAATCCAAATGTGCGGCTTAACGAAGACTTTGAATCCTGCTTCCTTAGCATTTTGAAGGCGTTTTAACCACATGGAGTCGCGACGGATCGTTTGTAAACGATCGCCATAATGATGCTTCATCATCGGACGATCGTAATCCTCTTGCGAAGCCCAAGCCACTAAGGTAATCCAATCAATGTGTGCTGCTCGCATCGCTTGAAAATTAATAGTGTCAATCCGACCAAATACATGTGCCCCTTTTTGTTTGTCATAGAGTGTTAAATTTGCAGAAGGTGTCTTTCCTGCTCGACTTTGACATTGTACCAAAAAGACTGCGAATAAAATCCATCCTAGGTAATAAAACCATGGAATAATATTAGTGGGTTTCTTTTTCATTTGTGGAGGAATACGATTTTTTGGTAAAAATAAGTTGGGACCTTCCGTGAAGGTAAGATACGAATTGATTTTTTTAGCTTTTTTTTTGTTAACGCCTCCTTGATTAAACAACTTAGCCATTGGAGAATTACGACTTCTAATCTTTACAAACTAAAACATATCCTCCCAAATCCAGCGCATGCGCTAAGAAAACTTTCGTCTGCTCAAATACAGCTTTGAGTTTAATTTCGGGATCATGCTTGATTTGCTCAATCTTATACACACCTTGTCTGGTCATATCAGCCTCGTTATATTTTGCATAAATCTCTTCAAAAGAAAAGTGGTCAAAAAGTGCCTTTTTCTTTTTCAGTATTTCGAAATCCCAATACTTAAGCGGGAATCCTTGAGCGCCTTTACAAAAATCCCCTTCAATTCCAGCATAATAAAAGGATTCAGATTTTCTAAATTCAACGGGCTCCTTATTTCCGGAGGCTTGAAATTGCATGATTAGATAGTCAATTGCTTCGTAGGCTCGATTGGTATTCAAGCGAAATTTCCCTAAATCATTTTCACCTTTAAAAAAAGGAAGCAGTGCTCTTGCATCCTCCTTAAATTCAATCCAATCTGGATCTCCAAAATCACAAAAATCATTTTTAAATGCAGAGAAAGTAAAAAATAGTAAGTTGGCATACTCACTGCCTCTTCTCGACTCAGATTTCTCGATTAGCTGCTTACCCGACTTTGGAATTGCGGTTAAGCTAATATCTACGCTCATTTCATTTTAATTTTCGTGCTACGCAAAAGTGAAGGCTAATTAATTTACCTCATTTTCCTTCATAAATTTCGCTACAATTTTATTCAAATCTTTGAAGTCACGTTTCTTTTTAAGGTATTGATCGATTTCATTATGTCCCATATTTTGTATTTGATATTGATCTAAATATTTTTTAAAATGAAACGAGACATAAAGATCGACAATTCTTTCTTTTATAATATGTGGCACCTGATATTTATTGATAATCGACGCTTCAATACCAATATGCGTTATTTCATGGATGATTGTATTAGCAGGATTAGCGTATTGTTTAAAACCTCCCGTAGTCGTAGTTTGAATCAAAATTGAACCATTATCTGGATTGTAATTACCGCCGGGACCATATAGCGTTAGATTAACTTGGTAAACATCAAATGGTTTGAAATCCCAGTTTCGTTTACACTTTCCCAATTTTTTGACTAATTTATTAATGAGTGGCTGCTGGTCTTTTATCTTTTGATACCCTTGCTGATAATCCGCTACGTTATAAACCTTTGTTTTCATAAACGCCAATAATGCATCAAAGTCTGCGGGGAAGAGTTGATTATTTTTTGATTTTGTAAGTAAAGTATTAATCAACTTCCCTTCGGGTAATTTAAGCTGATAGTTATGTTTTTCAAAAAAGCTAATATCCTGAATACTGCTCCAAACGTAGGCAGATTCTTCCTCCACCGTTGGAATATTAATACTAATCCTATTTTGACTCTCCAGCGTTGAGCAGCCCAAAATGATAACTCCGAGTAAGCTTAAAATTTTTGTTTTCATTTTCAGTGCTATTCAAATTAATTTGCTTGATTTTTCTAGTATTTTTTTTCGCCTAGCGCTTTAAAAGCTCCGCAAGGAATTTAAGTATACGGATAAAAATGAGTAGTCGTATTCTAGCTGAGTCTTTCCGTGTCACTTTTCCTTATTCTATCGCCTAATCTAACAGAATAAAGCTCAAAAATAAGTCAATTTACACGAAAAATCCTTCCCCGATAAATGTAAACCTCCTTTTTTACAAACAGAAGTTGTTTCATAATTCGAAAAGCAGTTGAGAAGCAGCGATTTTTAGAGTTTTTAAACAACTTCACATTTACAATTTTTAAATAAAGCTTCCAAAACCATCGTCTTAAGTAAGAAGTTGCTTTACGCTAATTGGGTATGTTAAAAAAAAATAATGTTTTTTTAGCGTCAAGGCAGCGTTTTCATCATTCATCAAATATAGTTATTGAAAGCAATTGCGAAAACTATTAAAATAATCGTAAGTCAAGACATTTTATGAATGCGCGATGAAATTTTGTCTTATACTTGCTTAAATGCCTACTAAAAATTAAAACGATGAATACTTTTAAAAAATTTGGACTATTATTTTTCTTGGCTACTTTATTATTTTCCTCCTGTCGAAAAGATGACGAATCGTCGGGTACTTTTCCGCCCCAACCATCAACACCAGAAAGGGTTGTCAATGGAACTTTTTATGGCACCGTAATGGATGAAGCCAACCAGCCCATTGAAGACGCTTTAGTAACGTTGGGACTCGACACTAGAACGACGGACGAAAATGGTATTTTTGCTTTCAAAAACGTAGCCATCAATCAAAAAGGTAGTTTAGTCAAAGTTGAAAAAGAAGGTTACTTCCATAACTCAAAATTTGTTGGTTCTAACTTAAACAAACGGAACTTCGTCAATATTAAAATGATCCGAAAAATACTAACCGGTTCCTTTTCAACGACTAACGGTGGTACAATCACAACCAATGATGGTGCTTCTATCGAATTTGCGGCAAACGCAATCCGGACAGAAAGTGGCGCAGCGTACAATGGAAACGTCAACGTATATGCTACTTGGCTAGACCCAACTGCTCCTGACTTAGCACAACGAATGCCGGGTGATCTCAGAGCAACAAACGCCGACAATCAGCAACAACAATTAACAACTTTTGGTATGATCGGAGTAGAATTAGAAGGAGACGCGGGGGAAGCCTTGAACCTTGCAGCAGGTCAAACAGCAACAATAGCATTGCCCGTTCCTACGTCATTATTGTCAAATGCACCGGCAACTATTCCACTATGGCACTTTGAAGAAACAACGGGTTACTGGATAGAAGAAGGAGAAGCTACTTTACAAGGAAATAAATACGTTGGAACCGTTAGTCATTTCTCTTTTTGGAATTGTGATTTGCCTGGAGATTTCATTTACATTGATGGCGTTATTACCAATCCAGAAGGAGAACCACTGGCGAGTGTTTTAGTACGGATTACAGAAACCTCTTCCGGCGTAAGCAACGTTGGCTGGACCGATGAAAGTGGTGCTTTCGCTGGAGCTGTTCCAAGCAATCAAGCCCTCACCCTCGCGATCTTAAATACTTGTGGGGAAGTAATCTTTAGTGAATCTATCGGACCATTTACCGCAGATGCCACCATTCCTACCATCTCGATTACTGGTGTAGAAGAAGAGTTTATAAACTTTTCAGGCGTGCTGATTGATTGTGATAATAATCCTGTCGAAAATGGCTATTTGAAAGTAAGCTTTAACAATCAAACAACCATTATTCCCGCAGATGAGAATGGCGGATTCAATGGAACGGTAAGTACTTGTAATGCCTCGACAATTGATGTTATTGGTTATGATCTTACCAACTTGAAAGAAAGCGGAGTAACTTCAATCGTGGTTGATACTCCAAGCATAGACTTGGCGAATGTATTTGTTTGTGAAGACTTGACCGAATTTGTAACTTTTAGTATCGCAGGCGTGGAAGTCACCGACCCTAATCCTAAAACGACTTTGGAGCTAAACGGTATTCCAGATTTGTTATTAATCCGAGCACAAAACCCAGACCAATCCGTCATTCTTCCCCTTATGATTCTCACGGTAAAAGCAACGGCGCAAGGAACTTACACGCCCGAATATGTCTCCTTCGATTATTATGACCCTATCACTGGTCAAAACTTCTCAGTAGATTGTGAAGAAGATGGCTGTGACGGCATCATAAATATTGAATTTACTACTTTTGAAGCGGTAGGTGGATTTGCGATCGGTTCTTTTTCTGGTACCTTAGAACCAGTTACCTTGCAGCTTGGTGATCCTCAGGCAGTGAGTGGATCGTTTAGAGTTTTGTTGGAATAAGAAACAGATTCCCTTAATGGGGTTGTCAGCACGCTTGAATTACAAAACCCTAGCAGTGCCGACAACCTAATAATTAATGTTTTGAGCCGTTGAAAAAGGTGATTCAATAAACGAATGCATACTTTTCAAAAAGACTCAATTTGGTAATCAGTTTTTAGGAAACCCATTCCATTCAAAATTTAAAATGACTCAATGTCCGTGCAGGAAATCATACAAGGATGTATTAGCGAGGAGGCAAAATACCAACGCTTGTTGGTCGTCAACTATTCCTCGATGCTCTTGGCGGTGAGCAGAAGATATACTCCAATTAGCGCAGATGCAGAAGATGTTTTGCAGGACGCGTTTATTAAAATTTTTGGAGCCATAAAGCAATTCGATCCAGCGAGAGGAGCCCTAGAAAGTTGGATGAGAAAAATTGTGATCAATACCGCTTTACAACGATTGAATAAGAAATGTTTTACCCACGAAAAAACGGTGGAAAGATTTGAAGAGATACAACTACACCCCACAGTTTACGATCATTTGCAAGCAGACGATATTATGAAATTAATCGACACCTTACCCGATGGTTATCGGCAAGTATTTAACTTGGCAGTCGTGGAAGATTATCCCCATAAAGAAATTGCAGCGCTCTTAAATATTGAAGTAGCAACCTCGCGCAGCAATTTATCAAAAGCAAAAAAACTGCTACGCAATAAATTAGATAATCAGAAAAAGCAAGAATTATGGACCAGGATAGGTTAGATAGATTCATAAAAAAACAGGTGGGACAGCATAATATTCCCACCGATCCTGATTTGCTTTGGCAAAAAATACAAGCCAAACAAGCGCAGAAAAAAAAGTCAAAACGGAGGATTTTCTTCTTTTGGCTCTTTGGTGGAAATTTATTCCTCGTGGGTTTGATCGCTTTGTATTTCTTTGCATTTTCAAATACTAATAATACGCTGGATACACCAACGTTAAGCAAGGCTAAAAAGTCAGTCAACACAATTGCCGCAACAGCAAAAGACGCTGAGCCTAAAACTGATTTGGAAAAAATTGAGCTGAAAAAATCTGAAGCAATTAAGGAGACTAAGCCGTTGCCAACTAATCCAAGAATTGATTCGAACACCAGCACGGAGGACAAAGGAAGAAATACGTCTTTCGATCAAAATACTACGGTAGAGACGAGTACTTCAAAGTCTTCTAGTGTTGTGCATTCCAATAAAAATACAGTACATACGCTAGCAGCAACTACGGTTGATCCTGCTCTCACAAAACCGACAAAAAATATAAAGCTACACTCGAATTCAGACTCAGGCTTAAACAACGATAACCAGAAGTCAACCCATACAAGTACGCCAAAAGAAGAACTAGCAGAAATCACCGTTGAAGCAGAACGACCTATTAACAGTACTGCCCATGAATTAAATACTACCATAGAAAAAAGCGAAGAAGTTGAGCAAACATCCCAAATCACAACGGATGAAAACGCAATTCATCCACCCGCCGTTAAAAAGGAAACAGCGACACCAAGTACAAAAGAAACTTTAGATTTGAATTCACTGACCGTTGATAGTACTATGGTTGAAGAAAAAATCGCCCTAACCAATCCGCTTGATGCAACGAAAGAGAAAGACACCGCCGAGGATAAAAAGAATCGATGGCTTTTGTCCAATGGTATTTCCTTTAGTTATGGTCGAGCAATCCGAACTTTATCCGATCGAGAAACGGGTATTTCTTCCAACTATCTATTGGTTCGGAACGATACCGAAACCAGCCTTGATGTCATTCAGCTAGCAGTGGATTTCAGATTGCAACACCAAAAAGGATTTTACTTTAAATCTGGATTGGCCTACGAGCAAATCAATGAACGCTTTGATTATTACAATGAGCGAGATTCCATTGGTCTGGAAGAAAATCAAGTCCTTACCGTCACCATTGCGAGAGACAGCTCGTCGATGGAAACTATAGGTCTGGGTGAAGTTGTAAGAACGAATTGGGAGCGCAAAAAAATATACAATCATTACCGCAGCATTGATATTCCATTATTAGTTGGTTACAGCTCCAAACCAGCCGACAATCGAATCGGTTGGTTTGTCGAAGCGGGTGTATCCGTAAATTTGTGGTTTAAAGGATCCGGTCAAATTCTTGATGCCAACGATCGGCTGGTGCAGCTGGCAGCAGATACAGATTTATTTAAACCCAATATCGGAATCAGCTTATTGTCAGCCGCAGGATTGACTTATCAATTGACCAATCAATTTAGCCTTTGGGCAAGTCCCGAAGTGAGATACAAGCTGAATGCTGTTACTAGTGATCGTAATGCTTTGGAGCAAAGGTATCTGAACGTTGGCTTGGGTATTGGGATTCGATATCATTGGGGAAAAAAGTAGTCTATCAGGCGAAAATTTAATATCCTTAAGAAATACATACCGTTACTACAAAAATAAAATTAGAATCCATTTGAAATAGAAATTACCTTACTATCCATCAGGGAAGCATTGTAACGCAATACTTCCCTTTTTTTTGTAAATGTAGCAATAGAAGCAGATCCAAAACAAATACACAAAGATTTTAAGCAACGCGCTCCTCCGCGGCAACAACTGCCCTCTCCTACTCCTTTAAAATTATACTGCACGCTTTCTCTAAAAGATTACGGCGTTTGACATTTCTCAAAAGACCAGCTTTTACCCAAAAAACATCCAGCCTCGACAAAATTGCCACTTAAGTTTTTTCCGAAGATTACAACGAAAAATTGCCTTAAAAAGACAGGGCACGGATTCGCAAAAAAAAAGATAAAAAAACAGAATCTTTTTAGCCTTTTCGTAAACCTTTTGCAATCAACTATGTTTAACTATTAAATACAATAGCAATACTATTATTAATTAAAGCAAGTATATAAAACCAGCGATATGCAACGATCACAATTTCTTCAAGCGTTCAATGTAAATAGTCTTTATTTAAAGCGTTTTGCTTACAATTTGACTAAGGATAAAAGTGCTGCGGATGATTTATTTCAGGAAACGGCTTTAAATGCATTTCGACATAGAAAAGGATATCGTCCCAACACAAATTTTAAAGCTTGGCTCAGTACAATTATGAAAAATGTCTTTATCAATCAGTATCGAAAAAACAAAAGAAGAAGAGCATTACAAGACAATACACCAGAGGACTATTTTCTCAATCGCGCAGGAGGCGCAACGGACAACGAAGGCGAGATGAATATGAACATGGAGGAAGTTTTAAAATTGATCAATTCTCTCGAAGAAAGTTATCGAACGCCCTTTTTAATGGCTTATCAGGGTTATAAATACGATGAAATCCAACAAGCCATGAATTTACCCTTAGGAACGATTAAGAGTAAAATCCACTATGCTAGAAAAATCTTGAAAGATCAAGTTAATGCGCTGCACGACGAAGTAGCGGCTTAACAAATGGCGTCCTTGTTAGGAAATTTCCAACAGACTCAACTTAAAATAGAAATCACCGAGCAAAGTATAGTTTTAATTATGCGGAGCCGAATCTATAAATTTTTGAAACCTTAAAAAAAATAATATGAATACTCGAAATGTCTTAAAATCGTTATGCTTTCTTTTAGTGATGACGAGTTTAGTAGGTTGTGCCACGATTCGAGAAGGAGAAGTGGGCGTTAAGCGAACGTTAGGTAAATATTCTGATACCCCTTACACAAAAGGCTTGAAAGTTTTTAATCCATTTTCCTCCAGAATTATCAGAATTTCTACCCGAACCGAAAATCTAGAAGTGGATTTGAGTATTCCTTCCAAAGAAGGACTAACCATTATGAGTGAAGTATCCATCCTTTATAATGTTATCGGTAGTAAAGCGCCAGAACTACTTCGAAACATCGGAACAAACTATGAAAATAACGTTATTCTGCCCATTTTTCGGTCAGCCGTATCGGATGTTACCTCGCGGTTTTTTGCCAAGGATATGCATACTGGAGAACGAGCAACTATTGAAAAAGCGATTCGGGATCAGATGATGGTATTATTGGATGGTAAAGGGATTGAAGTAGAAGCCGTTTTACTGAAAAGCATTAAACTTCCTTCAAGTTTGGCAAGAGCGATTGAAGAAAAACTGGAAGCAGAACAACAGGCACAACGGATGGAGTTCACGCTACAGCAAGCAAAACGAGAAGCAGAGCAAAAGCGAATTGAGGCGGCTGGAATCAGAGATGCTCAGTTAATCATTGCAGAAGGCTTAAACGCTAAAATCTTACAATTCAAATCTATCGAAGCCTTCGAAAAACTGGCAAAGTCTCCGAATGCAAAAGTCATTATCTCGGATGGCGACTTGCCAATGCTTATGGAATCCGAAATGGGTATTAAACCTGGTGGAAATAAGAATAAATAACGCACAGCAAATAGTGAACTAGGCGTATTGAACCTACGCCTTACTAAATTTCCGATTATTATGGGCGACCAACCAGTTTGGCTCGCCCATTTTTTTATCGTTCCAACCGTTTAAGGATTATGCTCTTTATGCTATTCTTGTGATCCACATTTTTTTTGAAACTAGTCTAGTTTCATTGAAGTTGTTTTAAAAAAAACTTATCTTACAAAGACATTTTTTTCTTTTAATTAACAAGTTGTTTAAAAATAGATAGATGATTTATTTGCAAGCCATTGATTTCCAATATTTCAGCTAATTTCAACCCCCATTTTAAAACAACTTCCAAATATATACTTATGAAAATCAAATCTTTTAAAGACTTCCAAGATCGTAAAATTGCTACTACGCAAACGAAATTTATTAAAGGTGGCTCAGATGATACAGTAGCGATTGAAAAACTAGAAATAGCGATTGAAAAACTGGAAGTAGTACTCTAAGCAGCACTAATGCTTCCTTAACGATTACTTCAAATTATCACTGAGGTAATCGTTATTGTTTTTTAAACCTGATGCCATTGAAGAGAGGAACAGAGTCGATACGTAGGTGCAAAAAAGCTGAAAAATTGGACAAAAAGATCAATTCGTAAACATTTTTAGCGTTTTTAAACAACTTCATTATAAACTCAATTTCTCCAAACGACTGAAGTGCTGAAAGAGAGCTAAATACTAAGACAAAATTTTACAAATTTTCCATGCTCGCGTTAGAACTTTCTCGAACTACTTTGACTTTTTGCCAACGCCAATCATCAAGCCAACGGACAGTCCTAGATAGCGATTAGTAACCGTTCCAATGACTTGTTCATTTGGTATTTCGATAGTTGCTTTTGGAATAAAATTATACTCTAGCCCAAACCTTAGTTTGCCAAACTCAACGCCTCCTCTCAATAGCAAACCGATGCGTTTATTAACCCTAATTTCAAATACATCTTCGGAGGTGTTAATGACAATCGCACGGGAAACGTCGATATCTGACATCAAGTAAAACCCTAGACCTACGCCAGCATAAAAACCAAGGCTATTTCCGTCAAAGTAATAATCAAAATTTGGCACAAACGAGACGACGGCGCTCTCTCCTTCATCAGAAATATTGAATTGAGTGTTATCTTTATTATCAAAGGTATGAGAATTTAAAGTCGCTCCGCACCTCAAGCCAAGGAAGGTATTTTCAAAAACCCGAAGCTTCGGTTCAAGGGTAAGGAAGAATGCTAGCTTTTCGGAATTAGGGGCTAATGGGAGAATTCCTGCTTCTATCGCTATTTTGAGGTTGTTCTTTTCTTGCGCATTTAGCTGCATCAAGCTGAGTAGTAAGGTTATTAATAAGCAAATTCGCATAAGTATAGTACTTTTAGGAAAACACCATTTTAGCTGATTTTTTTCATAAGCTTTTGTTGTTCTAGCATAAATTACTACTAGGCCAATTACAATTCCCTCACCGCTCGTCCGCTTTAAAAGCACCACGCCGATGTAGGATCCACTGCGATTCGTCTAAAGGTGAAACGCCTTTGTATCCTCGAATTTTGTCCTCGGTCGTTGTCGTTTTTTGATAGCCATCAAGTCTTAGTTTCAACCGTCCCATCCCAGAAGTAGTGCCATTAAACTTTATCGCATAATTCATCGCAGCAGCGACCGAAACGCGACCTTTTAATGTAAAAAAGTCAGCGTCGAAAACGGGGGAATCGAGCTGCGCTTGCATTTGATTTAAATCACTCGCAACGGCACCTAAAAATTGCTGATTGGCTTTAATTTCAAAAGCATACATGGGTTCTAAAAGCTCTGTTCCGGCATTTTTTAATCCTCTGAGCACGCCCATTGGAGTCGCCAACAAAAAATCGCCGGGGTTAGAATGTACCGTGTGTTCGGAACCTTCAATCAACGTAATAGCTAAATCCGTGACCTCATAGCCATGAATACCTTGTTTCAACGACCAAGGAATGGCTCGCTTGACCTCATTGAGGTACTTATTGCTAATGTCACTCGTTCTTACTTTCGACGTGAAAGAAACGCCACTGCCTAAGGGGCTCGGATCAATCAAAAAAGTCATAATCGCCCAACAAGGCTTCGGCATCCAATATCGCACATAGCCTTCCGCTGACGTAGCCGGCGTTTCTTTATAAATCACCTTGGGTTGGAGGAATTCCGCTTCAATATTCCAACGTTGAATCAAACTATCTTTCAGCACCTCCGTTTGAATGGGTCCTAAGATTTTTAAGTGAAATTCTTTTTCTTCTTTAAACCATTTAAAATCTAACGTTGGATCTTCCACGTTAAGAATCGCTAACGCCTCTCCTAGTTTTTGATAGTCTTTTTCATCCTTGGCGACCACTTCCACTGCAAGAACGGCTTCGCTCATTTTGGAGTAAAGATCAGTAAAGTTTTCTGTCCCTAATACATCTCCAGTAAGGATAGGATCAGAAGTTGTAACCATACCAATCTCTCCAGTCTGCAGCTCTGACACTTGTACTAAACTGCCAAGTTCTGATTTAAATATTTGATTAATTTTAATGTCTTTTTCCAGCTGCTGCGATCGAATCAAGTCTTTACTTTTTAGAACGCTACCGTAAGATTTCAAGTACGCTAGTCTTCCCTTTTTTTCGTGCAACCTTACTTTAAAAACTTTAGCAGCAATCGTTGAGTCGTAGGTTTCAGCGGGCGGGATCAAATGGGTAATACTATTTAACAATTCTTCTATGCCCAAGCCTAGTTTCGCACTACCGAAAAGCGCACCGTAAAATGTGCCTGTTTTCATATATTGCAGTGCTTTTGCTAAAACTTGGGGTAAATCCGTAGTCATTCCTTCGAGATAATCTGCAAGAAAAACCTCGTCGGAATCTGCTAGGTTTTCCAAAGAAGTATTAAGAATTGCGGAATCAAGATAATTGCTACAATCGGTAAATGATAATAATTTAGGATTTTCTGGATCAGCCAAATCAGGATAATTCAAAGCGAAAAGTTTGCCCCCTAAGTCTTTTTCGAAATCTAAAAAAACCTGTTCTGCGTCTACTCCTACTCGATCTATTTTATTAAAGAAAAGGAGAACTGGCAATTTTCGTTCGAGCAAGCGTTCCCATAAATTAAGTGTGTGTGCTTGAATGCCTTCCTTCGCAGAAATTACTAGAATGACACCATCTAAAATCGAAAGCGAACGATCCACCTCCGCAGAAAAGTCAATGTGCCCAGGTGTGTCAATCAACTGTATTAAATGGTTTCTCCAAGAGAAATTAACCGCCGATGCTTTAATGGAAATTCCTCGACTTTTTTCCATGCTCAAACCATCCGTAATCGCCGAACCTTTATCTACACTGCCTAGTGATTTAGTTGCCCCAGCCTGATACAAAAAACGCTCCGTGATGGAGGTTTTTCCCGCATCTACGTGGGCTAGAATTCCGATGGTCAAAACTGTTTTTTCTGAGCTCATTTTGCTAAAATATGGCATTTAAACACGATGCAATCAATAAAATGCAAGATAGCAAATCTATTTAAAGGATTCTTTTAATCCATCACTCAAATCTTGCTTACCGCCACCGTAGCCCAATCCCCAAATCGCAACGCCTCCTAAGCCTTTTTGCTTTACCCAGTCGTATTTAATTTTCAGAGTTTGAGCATCTTCGAACCATATTTTTTCATACGAATCATTTTCTTTTTTAGTAACGAAATAATCACTTTGACTTAATCGATCATAGAACTAGACTATGACTTTCTTGATAAAGAAGTGCAATCGCCAGTTACAGGGTCGATGTTATAGGAGAAATAAGAAATATCTGTGAAGTTATCCAGACTTAAGCTATCAATTGTGCTGCCCATCCAATTCGGATAAGAACCGAATACTTTATATCGACTATCTGACAATGGAGCATTTGACTCCATACCTTAATAATTATCACCGTTTAATTCAAAGACCTTTTCGTGTTCTTTTTTTCAACTTCAAAATTCGATCTTCGTAATAATCTTTTAATTCGTGCATAAAAGTCAATGGATCTTCATACTCGGTCACCACTTTATAGAGCCGATGATTCTTTGCTAGCTGAATTGCTTTTTCGATACGTTCTATTTCTTGTTGGAGGTAATTATCCTTGGAAAAAGTCTTTATTTTAGTTGGCACTGCACCTAGATTGATTCCCGTATTTCCTTTAAAAATGTGCGCATGATATGCTTGCAAAGTTTCTAGACTTTCCGTCTGATAAATTTCAATGAGGCGACTTGTAAGCTCCGTCGCAAGATCTGTTTCCTTCTCATTCGTGGAAAATTTATCGGGATGAATATGCAAGAGTGCTTCGCGGTACAATCTTTTTTTCTCTAATTGTTGTTCGGGGGGAAGTAGATTTTTTTTCTGCTTAGGAATAGTTTTCAGTCCCTTGGGTTCTTTGTAGTTTTTACCTCGTTTTTTTTGTGCTAATCGCTTGATCTTTTTTGCCTTTTTGATTTGTTTATATAAAACAAACAACTCTTGTTCTTCCACGATCAAATCGCTAAGATGTGTCCGAAGTAAGCCCTCAAAGGCGTGGGTTTCCTTCTGAATTTCGGTGAGCTTCGCTTGAAAGTTTTGAATCCGTTCTCGCAACTTTTGTGGATCGACTTCTTCCGTGGAAATTAGTTTTTTGCTAGACATACCCTTGGAAAATTTTGGACAACAAATGTGTTTAGTTATTCTTTTTTGATTATTTCTACCACCGTTTCACTTCCATTAATCGTAACATATTTCAAAACTTGATACTGGTCTGCTAGCGTTGTATTAAAAGTATATTCTAAAGTGTAGCAACAACGACAACCGCAAAATCCACCATAAGCAGTATAAATCAAATTCAAGGTATCCGTTCCAATTATTTCGGCTTCTCCCAAGAAATTATGACAACAATTTGCCACGATCGAAACGGCAATGGTCAGTTGATTGGAAGTCCTTGAAACTTCCTTGAATTTCGGATAATCCTCAAAAGTATTTGGGTCTATTTTTTCATCGCAGGTTTGAATGACTTTAAGACTAATCGGTGAAAGACCTTTATTTAAAAGAGCAATCATTTTCTCCGAATAAGGAAGAAAAGTTGTTCCAGTGAGTACCTGAGGAGAGCTATTTCCACTTTCAATAAATAAAGTATCCAGCTCAAATTCATTTTCCCCTACCTTTTTTTTAACAAAAACAGTATCCAATTCCAACTCCTGACCAGCAAGGGAGGTCAGTTGAAAAAGACAAGCTAGAAGGATTAATATTTTGATTACTGGTTTCATTTTTTTGGATAGGATTTGATTTGTTACAAACGGCTATTCTTAAGCACTCAAGGCAAGAGAATAAAAGAACCAAGCTAAACTCACCGAAAACAAAGTTCCGAGTAGATAAAACACCATTCTTAACGTTGAATTAAAACGCGTTGCTGGAAAATAATAGGAAACAAGTATTTCCAGTCCCCAGCCAACGGAGTAAAATGCGTTAGCGATCAAGACAACGATTAAGGTATGAATAACTGCTGTTGAAATGCCGTAACGCTCCACGCCTACGCTAAAAGTAATCATCGTTAATACAATTACGCCGACAAAGATAAAATTATACAAAAGTCTACGTTTTTCCCACCATCTTACCGGAGCGAAAAAGTTTATTTCAGTATCTTTAAGTTTATAATCTAAAATTTCATCTACTTCCATCTTTGACGTTTTTCTTAGCTCTATTTCCTGTTAAGTACTAACACAATTTAACGGCAATTTTGCTTTGCTACTTAGGAATAGATTTTAGTTTCTTTTCTTAAATTTCTCATACCTGACCCTCATTTCTTGTTCGACTCCCGTACTATTGCCAAAGCCTCGAAAACTTTCTAATTCTATTTCTTCACCAAAAGAAAGATCTCCATAACAAACAAAATTAGATAAACTTTCTTTGTACAATAGTACTCCTCTTTGGTAAATATGAATCAATATGACTAAAACGGGAAACTTAGTCACCTCCTTGTTTTGATAATAATATCCCATTCGTTTTTCACAAGGGAAACCATAACGAGTCACTAACTCTTCAAAACCTTCCGTTACCGCTTTCGCACCAACAATTAACTCGGCTAAACTCATTTCTTTTTCCCCTCGTTTCCATTCGTGCCAGGTATGATTAAAAATTGAATCTTGTTTTCTCAAAGCTAACAATTTAGTTTTTAGACTTAAGTCGAAATGTGATTCATGGTAATGCCTATAAAACTCAAATTGAGATTTAAAATATGGATACCAGCCATAGTCTCTAAAGTCTTCGAAGAAGGCTAACGGTATTCCCCCTTTTGCTAACAAGATGGCAATTTCATTTAATCGCACAGAATCTTTTACAATTTTCGCTACTTCTAATGCTGCAAGTAAATCGACACTAAATGGAACTGCTACTTCTAAAAAAGCAGTCCCGTAGGCTTCGTTTGCTTCCTCATATTTTTTTAAAACCGTATTATCCAATGCAGATAAAATCAAGTCATCATACTCACTATATCGACAAGGCGTCTGACTGGGCAATTGGCTTATTGAAAGGATGAGGACAATGATAGCGTTTATATATTTCAAATATTTCATTCATTTCCTGTTTGATACTTCTCCTTCTGGATGCTTCACAAATTAAGATAATACTTCTATATTTAATACGCAAAATAAAAATTAGTGAAAGTTTGCTCAAAAAAATTAACTTTACAATAAGTACTAAGGCAAAATAAATCAGCATTGAATGTATACAAAAAGAAAATTCCCTTTGTGGGGCATGATTAAATGGACAAGAAGAGATATCTATATATTTATCCTCCTTGGTGTCATTCCTGTTTTCCTGTATAAAGGACTAGGGTTATACTGGCTTCATTTACCTTGGTTGCCAATTGGTGTGGTAGGAACGGCTGTTGCTTTTATCGTAAGTTTTAAAAATAATGCTTCTTACGATAGATTATGGGAAGCAAGAAAAATTTACGGTGGCATTGTTAACGGTTCACGGTCCTTTACGTTGATGTTGAACGACTTTATTTCTAATGAAAATGCTAAAAATCCATTAACGGAAGAAGAATTATTTAAAATTAGGAAAGAAATGGTCATGAGACACGTTGCATGGATGACCAGCCTTAGACATGCCCTTAGACAACACAAACCTTGGGAAGGAAGTAAGTTGCATAAATCTGATCAAGAATATATGGCAAAAATAGAAGTTAGAGAATGGAAATATTCTTTAGCCGAAGAATTGGATGGTTATATCTCTGAAGCTGAAAAAGAAATAGTTTTAAGCAAAAAAAATAAGCAAGGTGCTTGTTTGAATCTACAGTCTCATCACTTAAACAAACTGAAGAAAGCTGGCTTAATTGACAATTTCCGACACATGGAAATGCAAAATATGCTAACGGAGTTTTTTACTTTACAGGGTAAAATCGAGCGAATTAAAAACTTTCCTTATCCTCGACAATTTGCAACGCTAAATTATCTTTTTGTTTGGATATTTATAATTCTATTGCCGCTTGGTATGATGCATGAATTTGAAGAAATAGGAATGATGGTGGTACAAGCTATTCAAGAACACATGAAGGTACATTACAGTCCGATTCATGCCGTAGTAGAATACGTTGGGAATTACTTTATCTGGTTTGCCGTACCTTTCACCGTAATTATTTCTTGGATTTTTCATACGATGGAACGGATTGGCGAAACCACAGAAAATCCTTTTGAAGGCAATAGTAATGATATTCCTATAACTACCATGTCTAGAGGTATAGAAATTGATATTCGGCAAATGATCAACGATAATCCGGACCTCATTCCTGAACCAATTGCGGCTCAGTTTAACATTCAATTGTAAAGGAAACTAGGAAATGAGTATACTATAAATTTTATTATTGGTTAATGATCTGGCTAAATCCAATAGGAACCAGATGGACGCTATTGGCAGTTTAACTTTTGTACGCGACAGGCTTCGCGTACGGTTTTCTATTTTAATTTATTTTTTTCGTACGTCAACAAAATTGTTTCGAAAAGTTCTTCAATACTAACATCAAGTAAGGCACTTGAAATGAGGATACTCTTTTTGGGATTCCAATTATGCATAAACCTAAGAAATCTTTTTACCAAATTACTCTTTTTAGACTTAAAGACCACTGGATGCAAAGATACTTCAACATTATTTTTCTTCAATCGCTGTACGCTGATAATGTCTTTCCAACTGATTTTCCCTAATGATTCATACTTTGAATGGTCTACTAAAAATTCGTCCGTAATCCGTAACGCACGTTTTCGAGGAAGTATGCTCACAAAAGAGAAAACTACCGCCGAAGAATATATAAAGCCTATAATTCCAATGATTTGAATTCCTCTTTCTGCTATGAATACATTTCGAATATAGATTTCTGGGTTTAGCAAGAAGGAAATGTATAACAAAAGCTGTAATACAAAAAAAGTCAATCCTAGTAAGATCCTTCCCCTTCGAAATTTAAATTCCTTATGCATATTATTTTAATTAAACAATGAATAGACATCTTTCCTCCATACCGTGTTCTCCAATTACGATCATTGCTTGGTTTTTTAAATTCAAATTTCCCAAGCAGCCATCTTCATTTAATTCGTCAAGAGCATCATGAATAGCAAGACATCCTTTTAAATAAATATATTCGTTCAATTCGTCAAAACCGTCTAAATCATAATAACCACTCCTTTCCAAAACATACACTTGCTCAACTTTTTCATCCTCGTCTAAAAGTGAAAAACAATCGTAAAAGTCCAAAGTAAAACTGGGAAAATGCTCTAATTGCTCAACGATTTCATAAGGCGTATCCAAGTTGACAAGACCTTCGCTTAATTGATAGCCTTCCCAATTATAAATTCCGTAAACGTGTGCCTGTCTTGATTTCCACCAAGTGGTATCATATTCAAATAGTAAAACATCAAGCTTAGGATGTTCTTCTGATTTGGGAACAATTTTCTCCCAATCTTGAAGATTCAAAATTAATGTTTCTTTGACTTTTTTCTGGTAACTATTAAAATCAATTTTTGAGGTTAGATTTTCTAATTCCAATAATAGTCGATGCTTATCTTTAATCGCTTTAAATTTATTGAACTTTAAATTCATTTCAAGCGCTAAACTCTTTCTTATTCTTGCGTTGCTTATCATTTATGTTTTTTTCCTTACCGTCCAATGTTTATATCTGCTCCGTTGGTGTTAGATTTCTTTTCTCAACTTATCACCGTCACCATATAATTATCGCTTTCACTAGCTTCTTTAAATAATTGGCGTAAGTCCAAGAAGTTTTGTTTCAGTCCCACAAATATTTGGTCTTTCTCTTTGGGTAAAATTTCAGCATACATCATATAACTATTAAAATCTCTTTCTTCTATTAATTGTTTAAAGGCTGCTGCTGTGATATCCTTCAACCTAGCATGAATTTCTTTAACCTTTTTTGGTGGCGAATAATTTAAATACTCTTTACTATAATCACTTTCAGCAATCAGATATTTATGCTTAGGGTTTATTACCTCTAACAATATATTCTCCCTTGTCGCCCCCACTACTCCTACTAAAATATAGGATAAAATATCCCATGATTTCCCAAGATACACCGTTCCCGATTCATATTTAGGAGGATACTCTCTTCGACTTTTCATTTCCTTAAAGTTATCAATTCCAATTCTTGATATGGTGGCAACAACTCCCATTTCTATTTTAAATTTTCTTATTTACAATACAAGCAAATATATTTATTTTTTACAGGATACTTTCCTCTCAATTCCAAAATTTCGACTTTCTATGCTTCTTTCGATTCAAGAGATAAGCTACCTTAAAAGCAACATAACTTCCATAAGCTCAGTAAATCGATATTCTCCTTTTGAAAAAAAACATCAAATTTTATTAAACGCCAGGCAACCTTTCTCTCTTTTCTAGACCATAGAGTATTAGACTTTTGATTTTATACACTTCCTTAAATAGTAATAGGTTAAACGCATCAAATTATTTTTAAATATTGAATATTGAGTAATGAGATCTTGAATATTGAGTAATGGGATTTTGAATATTGAGTAATGAGGTTTTGAATATTGATTTGTTGTCCATTTTTCAATCAATATTCAAGATTAGATATTCAAAAATCAATATTTCTCTTCCATGCTACGGGATTAATATTTGATGCGTTTAACCTAAAATAGTAAGGAACAAAAAAATAACTTATGAAATATTTTCTTAATACTACGATTGCTTTCTTTTTATTTATTTCGGTTTCCAGTGGACAATTTAGTCCTACCTTTCAAGAATTCCTAGAAGAATCAATGATTTTTATTGATGAAGAGATTAACCCGATAGGTCTATCTATTTCCGTAAGATCAGCAGACAACGTATGGAGCGGTGCTTTGGGAATCAGCTCGGTTCAAGATAGCCTTACAAGTTCTTCAATATTAGCGATGGGTAGTATTACCAAAACCTTTGTCTCGGCAGGAATACTGAAACTTATAGAGGAGAACAAGCTGACCTTGAATGATCCTTTACACCTATATCTACCTAACTATGATCACATAGATTCAACAATAACGATTAAAGAATTGCTAAATCATACCAGTGGTGTCAATGATTATTCCTGGAATCCTGATTATTGGGATACCGTAGAAACGGATTCCATCCAATTTTATACTTATTCGCCAGAAGAAGTCATTGAACAATTTGTACTTGAAAAAGATTTTGATCGAGGAACTAAGCAAGAATATTCCAATACTAATTACCTACTCTTAGGTATGATTATTACCGAAATCGCTAACAGACCTTTTTATGAAGAAATCTTTGAAACCTTCAACGTATCGCAAAATTACCCATCTATTAGTTACCCTCCATTTAATTCGGAAATAAGTGAATTAGCAAACGTATGGATTGACCTAGGTCAAGGCTTACAAAACGTTGCAGAACTGGGAATTGGTTTAGATGGTCTTTTCTCTTCAACGGGAGCTTCGGGGGCATTTGTAGGAACAGCATCAGACCTGTCGCAATGGGGTTATGATTTGTATTCTGGAAAATTACTAAGTGAAAGTTCAATGGATTCCTTATTTAATTTTCATCCTTTTTTAATGGAGAACGGATACGGTTTAGGGGTAAGTAATATTCCAATGAGTTGTGGCATAAATGCAGTTGGTCATAATGGCGCGATATACTATGGAGCTGACCTAGCTTATTCCGAAGAACTCGACCTGAGTGTAGCTATCATGACTAATGATGGAGATGGTCTTCTTGAAATTGGTGGACTTGGTGGGATTACTGATGAAATTATTTGTGCCTATAAAAATTCCCTCACGACAAGCTCGAATGAAATTATTGAAAAAGAAAAAGTTGAAATTTATCCTAATCCAGTATCTGACGATATCCATATTATACTTCCAAAGTATTTTAACCAATCTGTACAAATAAAAGTATATACTGAAATTGGTTCTCTGGTATATTCCCAAAAATTACGGAATGATCATCAACAAATTTTAAAAATAGATTGCTTTACGAAACAAGCTAAAGGGTTTTATTTCGTTAAAATATTTGATGAAGAAAATGCTTATGTTACAAAAGTTATTAAACAGTAAAAAGGCCTTAAGTAGTTCGCAG
>JBGCFY010000210.1:0-2725 GCA_045110315.1 Saprospiraceae bacterium | reverse complement strand
CCCTCGTAATACTGACCATTTTCATACAAAGCCACAATATAGTTTCGAGTAATAAAAGGCTCTATGGGAATAATCTCCAAGGCTTTTTCAAAAGCTTGAAAAGCATTTTTATAATCCCCTATATCGGCATAGGCATTACCCAAAACACTATAAACATGTAAGTCGTTTGGATAAGCGGCTGCGTATCGTTTCCACCACCGAATGGCTTTTGGCTTTTCCCCATTTGAATCTAATTTATGCGCTTTGTTAAATAGGTCAGCTAAATCCTTGGCTGTGCTATTTTGTAAGAATAAGGGTTTGCGATATTGCTTTGGTTCTACAATGGGTATAGGGAATCCCATTTCGGCAAGCCGTTGTTCTGTAAGCACCCACTTTATACCACCTTGCCCCCAAACCCAGCATCCATTACCTTTACCGCAAAAAGCAATGGATAAATCACAAAGAATTCAGCACCTTGAATATTGGCAACAAAGTGGCCAGACGAAAAAAGCCTACTGCGAGATGGCAGGAATAAAGTATGCGACTTTTATGTCGTGGTTTAAATTAAAAGACGAGGAGCTATCTGGCCAATTTTTAAAACTAGAAAAATCAAACACTCGGAGTGGTTTAGAAATTGTGTTGCCAAATGGGATTCAAATTTATAGTGAAGAAAGACTGACGCTGGATTTACTAAAAACTTTGCAAAGTGTTTGAGCGAAGTGGAACGTATTACCTTTATGATCAGCCAACCGATATGCGAAAGAGTTTCAATACGCTTGGTGTATTGGTGGTTTCAAAAATGGGAATGATATTGCAAAGCGGCGCAGGTTTTGTTTTTATCAATAAACGAAAGACCCATCTAAAGATGTTGATGTGGGAGGGCGATGGATTTAGTTTGTATTTTAAACGCTTGGAGCAAGGTACGTTTGAGCACTTAACAGGCCTGGACAATTATAACTTAAGTTATGAAAAATTGCTTTTGATTGTGCAGGGCATCGAAACGAAAAAAGTAAAAAGGAGGAAGCGTTTTTCTTTGGGAAAATCGGGATAAAGTAGTATTTTTATTCTGTGTCAAAAGCAGAATTAGAACGAGAAAACAAAGTACTTCATACGGAGAATGTCTTACTCAAAGAAGAACTATCACAACTGAGAAAGTTGATTTTTTCTTCCAAGCGAGAACGCTACAAACCGGTGAATGACCCTGGTCAAACGATATTGTTTGATGGCGAGGAGCCTGCGGTGACGGAAGAACAAACAGTGGAAGATGTTGTCGTTAGAAAAGGAAAAAAGAAGTCAAATAAAAAAGCGGGCAAGAGAAATAGTTTTCCTGCTGCGCTTCGTCGAGAAGAAACGATTATTTGGCCGGCAGGAGAAATGGAAGGTCTTATCCAGATTGGTCAAGACATTACGGAGTTGTTGGCGTATGTACCAGCCAGTTTGTGTGTTAAAAGAATAGTTCGACCTCGGATGGCCAACAGAACAGCCGAAGATGCAGGTATTTTTCAAGCCCCCATCCCTCCACGGATCGTTCCTAAAGGGATGGTTGATGAATCCTTGATTGCTCAAATTATTGTAGAAAAAATACAATTCCATACTCCTATTTATCGCTTCGCTAAAAAACTCAAACAAGCAGGAGTTGATTTTATCAAAGAAAATAATCTTCACAACTGGTTCCATGCTGGAGCCGAAAGTTTGAAACCCCTTTACCATTTATTGGTCGAAGATATTTTGTCTCAAGGTTACCTACAAAGTGATGAAACCAGAATTCCTGTTTTAGCAAAAAATAAAATCGGCGCAGCACATCGCGGACAAATGTGGGCGTTTTTTGCCCCCACTATAAAAGCTGCTGCATTTAATTACGAATCGACAAGAAGTACACAATCTGCCAAGGTTGTACTCGACCAGTTCAAAGGCACTTTACAAACGGACGGTTATGTTGCTTATGAAAAAATTGGAGAACGAAAAGACATCCAATTGATTTATTGCATGGCACATGCCCGCCGAAAATTCTTTGACGCTAAAGACTCCGCTCCTGATCTTGCCAATTATTTTTTAGAAAAACTACAAGGACTCTACGAATTGGAACGGCAGGCAAGAGCCGAAAATTTATCCCATCATCAAGGACTCCAACTCCGACAACAAAAAGCCATCCCCATCTTAAAAGAACTGGAATCCTGGCTTACCACCCAGTATGCAGACCGAACACTTGTTCCCAAAAGTCTAATCCGAAAAGCAATCAATTACACCTTCAAACGATGGAAAGGCCTATGTGCCTATGCCCATGATGGAAAATTAGAAATAGATAATAATCTGGTAGAAAATACGATCCGTCCTATTGCCTTAGGCCGCAAAAATTATATGTTTGCTGGTTCCCATGATGCTGCCCAAAACCTTGCGGTACTCTATTCTTTGATTGGTACTTGTGAGAAAAATGGGATCAATGCTTTTAACTATATTCATTGGGCTCTCCAAAAAGTGGCAGCAAATAAAGTGACTGCTGAGGCGGTGGATTGGTTGCCTCATCGGATTGATCCTGAGGTGTTGGGGGAATAAGGGGTGATGGGGTTCGCTGGGTGCTTACGTCGTATATGCGGATACGTTGCAGTCAAGTCATGGAAGTTAAAGCCTAGGATTGTTTGTATGAAATAACAAAATATGCCGCTGCTTTCGCCTTGATTAATTAATCGCGGAGCAATGAAAATTAAACTCGTCAAAAGATTTAATCGAACTTAGGAGGGCCGGAAAA
>JBGCFY010000209.1:0-22738 GCA_045110315.1 Saprospiraceae bacterium | reverse complement strand
CATCAAATGGTAAACGTACCACATGCAAAAATTCACTAAAGCCCTCATCGGCAAACTCTTAATGGTTTTTGGTGTTTTTCTCCTGATTTCCCACGTGCTCGTTGGAAATCCAGCCTACCCTGCGTTTTCCTTTGAAATTATGTTTTTTGGCAAACCAGCCTGCGAAGGAAGTATGAATGGATCAATAGATTTGACCATTATTGGAGGAACTGCTCCTTTTATTTACGATTGGTCTGGTAGCTTACCCGATACAAAAGATCAAACTAATCTCGCCCCAGGGAATTACGAAGTAACGGTAACGGATGCGCTTGGTGCGACGAGTGTTCGCCCCATTGTTATTGGTGAAAGTGTCATTGACTTCGATCCTGAAGTCTTTGCTTCTTGTGGTCAAAATAATGGCAGCATCCAACTCAATGCTTTTGGAGGAACAGCGCCTTACACCGCACAGTGGAATACCCCGAGCCTGACCGGACTTAATCCAGCTCAGGTTAATCAGGGGAATTATGCAGTCACGGTGACGGATGCGAATGGCTGTGCCGCAAATACTAGTGTAGAAGTTGGCGACTTTCCGCCTTTTGGCATATCCGTAAGTTCTGACGCCAATACCATTACCATTGGCGATCAAACGCCTTTTGAAATTAATGTAAATGGTGGTGTATTGCCTTACCAAGTTACTTGGTCCCCGCCCGTCGGCATAGAAAATATTGGTGCATTAAACTCTTACATTGGTCCAACCGCTTCCACCCAATATACGGTAACGGTTGTTGATGGCAATGGTTGTTTGGCGACGGATGAATTAACCATTCTTGTCGCAAATCCTTACAATGCAGTGCTCGGTCCAGATACGACGATTTGTCAAGATAGTATTCGCTTGACGGGTAATCTTCCTTTTGATGCTTTTGGATTATGGGAAGGTCCTGCGGGTGTAACGATTCAACAACCCGACGAGGCAACGACGCTGATTACGAATTTAAAAGAAGGGAAAAACGACTTTCGCTGGACCATCAAAAGTTTTAATAATCTTTATTATGATTTTGATGATATTACCATTTACGTAGAGCCGAGAACACGCGCACGGAACGATAAGTATTTTACAAATAATTATACGGCACTACAAAACATGAAATTGCTGGACAACGATCGAGGTTTTCGCTCAGAAAGCTTATCCTTTGAATTATTGAGTGAACCTGCTTTTGGGAGATTGATTGAAACGGAGGAACTTGGCCAGTACCACTTTGTGCCCGATCCGGAATTTATCGGCGTAGATTCTTTTCGTTATGAGGTTTGCAATACGAGTTGCAACCAGTGCGAAACGGCATTAGTTACTTTGAAAATTGAAGAAGTCAATGATATTTGTGATATTTTTCCGACCGGAATCACGCCAAACGAAGATGGCTTAAACGATGTACTTTTCTTTGATCAATTGGATAAATTTCCGGATAAGCACTTGGTTGTTTTTAATCGCTGGGGAGAGATTGTATACGAAGCTCGTCCCTATCAAAATGATTGGCGCGGTACCGCACAACGTTCGGGTAAGCTACTTACCGCAGGCACGTATTTCTACCATTTACGCCTTGATTTAAACAATGGTATCATTTGCTCGAAAGAGTTGACCATTCTTCGCTAAATTGCCAGCGTAGCAATTAATAATTAATCCCTAATTTCTTGTAAATAAAGTGCAACAACCAAGCTGGACCAATCATTAAGAATTGTAAATCTTCTAAAAAAGAAGGCTTCTTTCCTTCGATTTTGTGACCAATAAATTGTCCTATCCAAGCCGCTACAAAAATTCCGATAGAAGCCATCACCATTGATTGAGTAGAGCCAACGAGCATCGCCAGCGTATGATTTCCAAACAAAATCAGCCCACCAACGACGATAAATCCAAAAAACATGGCACGCGATAAGGAAAAGTAGTACACCAAAGCGCCGAGATAAAGCACTGCCGCCCAATTCATAAAGAGCGTCTTCTCCGTAAAAAATGGGATACAATAAATCATTCCAAAAAGACTAAAGACAATCGCTGGAACACAAATCCAGTGAATCATTTTATTCGTTGCATTTTGGTGACTCTCGCCGTACTTATCCAGTAACCAATCCATTTTTGACATCGTTGTGTGAATTTAAGAGTGAAATAATGCTTAATCGTTCTTTAAATTAGGAAAATTTGAAGGAATAAAAAATATTTTAACCCAGAAAAGAGAAACATCATTGACCTTTTTTGATTACGAATGTAATCAGCCAAAGAAAGGATATAAAAAGTGGGGTTGAATCCAGAAAACCTTAGCCCTTCCCCTTTAAAACCTTCTCCATTTTAAAATGCTTGATCGTAACTTCCTCAAAGGGTTCGCCTACTTTGTCATAGTCCAATTTCTCGTAAAACTCCACGGCGGTATCTCGTGCATTAAGTACGATGCGTTCAAAACCTAAATTTCGACAAAAATCTTCGCAAGCCTTTACTAAAAACGTACCAACACCTTTACTTTGGATGGTATCATCCACCGCTACTTGTCTCATTTTGATGCGCTTATAATCTTTCACCGTAAGTACTAGACAAGCTAATAATTCCGCTTCTGCGCTGTAACAGGCAAGGTGGTAATCTTGATATTCTTGGGCAATATCTTTGAGTTCGAAGGTTAATCCTAAGGGAATTCTGAGTATTTTTCGCCGTAAGGCAAGTGTCTCCTCAAAAGCAGGTGTAGCGAAGTCGATCGGAATTACGTACATCATATCATTTAAAGTTTAGTGTACTTCATCTTGTGGGAAAACGTCGAGCGCCATCATCATAGATTTATGAAAGGCAGCCGTATCAATTCCCGCATTTACATTAATATCATCAAAGTAAGCTAGAATATTTTCAGTCGCCATATTCCCTGTTAGTTCGTCTTTAGCCATTGGGCAACCACCATATCCTCGAATGGCGGCGTCAAAGCGGGTACAACCATTTTCGTAAGCAGCTACGATTTTTTCACGCCAATTGTGCGGTGCGGTATGCAAGTGTGCGCCAAAAGAAACTTGCGGGTAATGTGGAATTAGATTGCCAAAAAGATAACTAATATTACCGGGAGAAGAAACGCCAATGGTATCAGAAAGGGAAAGAATTTCAATGTCCATTTCCACCAATTTATCGACCCATTTGTGGACGATTTCTACATTCCATTCATCACCGTAAGGATTACCAAAACCCATGGAAACGTAGACGACTAATTTTTTGTTGTTGACCAAACAAATATCTTGAATTTGGCGAACCCGTTCTAACGATTCCTCAATGGTGGCATTGGTATTCCGCAATTGAAAGGTCTCAGAAATGGAAAAAGGATAACCCAAATAGTCGATCTCCTCAAACTGAACGGCATCTACGGCCCCTCTTTTGTTCGCGACGATCGCTAGTAATTTGGAGTTCGTTTGATCTAAATCGAGGCGACTCAACAAATCGGCGGTATCTCGCATCTGCGGAATGGCTTTTGGCGAAACGAAACTCCCAAAGTCAATAGTATCAAAACCAACTTTCAACAATTGATTAACATAAGCCGCTTTCTTTTCGGTTGGAATAAATTCTTTAATTCCTTGCATGGCATCTCGAGGGCATTCGATCAACTTTATCATGTAACTGTAGGTAATATTTGGTTTTATGATTAGAAGCATTTGAGTACTAACAAGTATATTTCCTTTCGGAAAATGTTACCTATCCTGCTAAGAAGCTGTTTGGGTTTGACTTTTGAAGTTTGTTATCGTTCACTTTTTAGCTAGTCGAGGTTCAAAAAGCGGAGTTATGCCGTAGCATAAGGAGGATTTTTGCACCGAAGGATAGTTGAAAAAGGGGCATAACAAAATCAAAGTGTCAAATTCAAAAAGCTTCTAAGTTCAATACTTTGGCTTCTTTCTTTTTAATGATACACAAAATCTTATAAGAAATTGGTAAAATCAAAAACTTAGTCCGCTTTAAAATGGTTTTATTAAGGAAACTGCAACTTAAGTACTAAGACAAAAAATTAAGGTCATTCTAAAGCTAGCACAAATATAATGAGAATTCCAGTATTTTATTTGGTAAATTTGCACTCATTATTAATAGATTGAGCTTCCGCTGATGAAAGTGCTTTAAGGCAAGCTCTAAAGCTTAACTGTGCCCTTCGGAAGTAACTAAAAAAATAACGTAAAACGATTAATAAGATGAACAAAACAATAGCAATGTCGATTGGATTTATACTTTTCATCGTCGGTATGTTAGCCGTAGTATTGAGTCTCGTCGGTGTACAATTGTCTTTTTTAGTATGGTTAGACAGTATTAGTACTTTGTTTGGATTTGTGGCAAAACTACTCATGGTAGTCGGCGGCATTGTGATTATAGTTCTCGCACAGACCGATTGGAGTCAGGAACAATCCTAATTCCTAATTGACCAATAAGCTTCCACATTCCATCTAAATAGCAATGCAAATCGAATGATCCTAGTTGATCAATGTCTTGTTTGCGGTACTACTCAGTTTCGTGTGTTTCTGAGCGATGAAGTTATTTAAAACTTCATGGGTATTACAACTTAATCCCAAATTTGAAACCTCGATCAAAATAACTTCCTTGATCGTAACCAACGACGTAATCTAAGCGAAAAAGTCTAAATACTCCCCAGCCAATATTGTCTATTCCGACCGACCATTCTAAGTAATCCTTCTGATCTGCTGTGTAAAGGAAAGCACTTCCGACGACGACTTTCCAACCAAGTTTATTGACAAAAGGAACCTTATCTAAGAGAAAGCCTTCAAAATTATGTTGGAAATTAGCTTGAAAATAATCTTCTTGGGTGCTCCGCGTATAATAAGGTAATAAAGTGAATCCATTCCGAAATCGAACCGGATTGATGATCGCTAATTCATTGCCATTAAAATGCTTAATGTCCATGAAGTTCGTTTGAGCTTTATTAAGAAAACTTCCCGCCGTCAAACGCAACTGAGAATAACCAACCAAGCCGAAAGACATATAATTCTCCCAAAGCATTAACTCTAAGTGATCAAAATTAGTCGTACTACCAAAAACGTTAGGAATGGCTTTTCGATAGCGAATCGTCAAATCCGGCCAAGGCGTTCCATCAATAAATTTTCGATTAGGATAACGAATATACTTTTGGTTAATTCTAATCCGTAGTTTAAGGTCTATCTCAAAGTTTTTATCAGTAGCAAAGCCTTCTGTGGGTTCGGCTTGTGATAAAGGTTCATTGGAGTCAAAGACTTTATCTCTTTCAAAAAAAGAATAGTCAGTATTCTGTGTTAGTGCGCGCCGTTCAGAAAATTCTACGTCAGAGCTCAAATAAAGACCATTGGCTATTTCTATACCACCGCCGATTTTACCGTAAGTTTTATCGTATAAACGGATAAAATTTTCTTTCCGAAATAAGGTTTCTATGGTGTTTAGAAAAGGAGAAACGGGATTGCGAGGATCAAATTGTTGTGTTTCTCGACCACCACTGAATCTTAGTCGCGAGTAGTGAATGGCTTCAAACTGCATCATAGCAGACAAAGAACCTCTCACTTGCTCATCCGCAAAACCGTAAGCTATTTTTGGCTTAATCCGAAAGTAACGCATTCGATATTTATCAAAAGACTTCTGGTAGGTTGTGGTAAGATTAATAACAGCGCCTTGAATGGTATTAAATTGTATAGTTTTGAGCGGAGACTCAAAATCTAGATAATTCCTTTCGTAAGAATTACGGTAGCGGTACCCAAATAAAATATCCCAAAGATTGAATTTGTTCCGCTTAATATCCATGGAATCTAGATAAGGCTTTGATTCCCAGATGACCTGTAAACTATCTTTTTTAACATAATCCACATTTTCTTCTCCCGTCAAGGGAACCGGACGAATCGTATTCCAATAACTGGTATCTTTTTCATTCGCGCCCTCCTCTACTTTAAAAACTTCATTATTAAAAAAGTTATCTGCCAGCACAGGATTTATTTCATAGTTTGAAAATATCCCCGTAAAATTTCCTTTGACTTTTAAGCCCATAAAGCCATATTTAAAATCTAGGCTTTGCGACAATTGAAACCAAATATCTGGTTTTTCAACCGGAATGTGAACTTGCTTAATCACCAAAGTATCCAATAAGTTGATCTTGATCGCATTCCCCGTCACGATGAGTTCTGTACTGTGAATGTTCCACAAATCTTCCGTAATGTAAATCAAGCCTCTAAAAACGGGATCTTCACTTCTCCGAGGAATCACCTCAATCTTATTAATCAAGCGACCTTCTTCGTCGTAAATCGTACCGACCAATTTGTATTTATAATAACTCATCGCACTCGATGCAATTGGAGAAATAAGCTTTCGCATGACATCAATATGATTCTCATAGAAATTGAAATCCATTTCAGCCGCACGGTTAAAGCTAAATCCATTATCATTCCCACTCACTTTAGAAGAAGTCATGACTTCTTTAATATCCTTGGGTGCTTTTCGGTATACCTTAGAAACTGATTCTGAAAGATAAATGATTCCCGTTCGCGTCGAGTCTAAACTCTTGAAAATCGCACCGACTTCCGTTCCCAGAATCTTTTCCGGAGCTTTGAGTATTTTCTGACTTCCTTTCACGTAAGCGTCAAAACTGTGGCTTTTCACCGCGCGCAAGTAATACTTTCGTTTTTTAATTGCCTTTCGAATGATCTCGTAAGCCGGATCTTCTGCCGACGCATTTACAACTACCGTTGGAACCTCAAGTGCTTCCGGTTCCATGACTACGTTAAGTTTCAGCATCTTGTCCGTAACGGTAACCCTTTTAATTACCTGTTTATACCCAACGTACTGAAAGACAATTTCGTAAGTTCCATTGTCCAATGGGAAAAGGTAAAACCCATCAACATTCGTTGTCGTTCCTATTGAAGTTCCTTTGACATAAATACTGGCAAACGCGAGAGATTCGCCTTCCACGTCGGTGAGTTTTCCTTGGATTTGGGCCGTTAAAAGTTGAACAAAAAAACAGCAGAATAGAGCGAGTAAAAATTGACGGTACATATTAACGCATTTAGGAATAAGAAGTAAATCGCTTAGGTTTAAAAGTAAATAGTTCTTAAGTAGTTCGCGGAAATTGAGTTTACAATAAGTTGAAAAGAATTTTGAGCTTAAACGAGGCGAAAAACACAGACAATGCCGGAGCATTGGCGAGGCTTTTTAACGAAGTAGAAGCTTAAAAGGCTTTCAAGTTATTAGTTAATTTAATGCTGCGAACTACTTAAGTAGTTTGCAGAATTAACTCACTTATTAACTTCCACTATCTTTTGAACAGTCTATTCGTTGTTCAAAGGCTTAGGGCGGTTTTCGCGCCTCAATACTGTCCAAAATCTAACACAATTTAATGGTAAAATAATTTTGTTTTGGTACTTATGATAAAATAAAACAACTTCAAATATTAAAACTAAAAAGATGACCTTGTAGTATGAAGTTATTTAAAACAAATTGAAGTTATTTTAAAATGGGGATTGAAATTAGTTGTAAGCGCTTGATTTTCAAGATGAAGCTCCATTTTTTTTCGTAGCCGTAGCTGCGGTGAAGAAAATTAGCTAAAATACTGGAATTCAATGGCTTGCAAATAATTCATTTACCTATTTTAGAACAACTTCTATGCTACCAAATGAAAATCTGCAACCGAAAGTTAAGCTTTCGATTGCAGACTTCTTAGCGTACAAGCTACAATTTTTGAAAATCTAAAGCAAGTGTCAACTATTTAAGAGGATAAAAACCACACTTGCATTGTTGGCCTTAATTATACGCTGGCAGAAAAGCATACTTTTCGGCATATTTCATCATTTGCTCATGCAAAGTTTTAGGGAATACTAGTTTGAAGCTAGTAATTTTTCCTTCGCTATCGGTTTCTGGTACGATTTCAGGATTGATAAAACCGCCGTAGGGTGGAATATTCAATTTTTCAGACCGTGCTAATACTTCTTTATGAATAGCTTGGTCAACTTGTACTCCGTAAGTTTCGATCAAAGCTTTCCCTGCTTCGTAATCTCCCTGAGATTTGATGCGTTGTACCTCTTTCAATAATTCGCCGAATAAGGTTCTCAATTTTGCGTAATCTTTAACATCAAAGTAAGTATTTCCATCGCGGCTTACTTTTTCGATGACGCCATCTTTTGCTCCTTTTTCAAAAACCCAAGCGGCTACCATTTGACGATTTCTCATGTGCGCTTGTTGAACCGTTTTTCCTGGTTCGATTCTTCTCAACTGCAACATCAAGCCATTTCTGATGTAAGAATCGTATTGTGCTTTTCCAACTTCGTCTGATTCGACCAAACCCAATTCTACTAATTTTGGATCGGCAATATAGTACAAGCCAACTAAATCTGCTCTTGCCTCTTCCAAAGGAGAAGCATAATTTTTCAAGGTTTGTTTTGGTGTTGCTACATCTTTTTCGAGTTGACCAGAAGCGTGTCCGACAACTTCGTGTAAAGCTGTATGCATTTTGCTACTCAATTTACCATGCTTCTTCGCACGTGCTTTTTCTTCGTCATCGTGGGCAAACTCACCCAACATTCCCGGTCCATCCGCATTGCTATAAGCCTGAATGATATTTCCTAAACTAACAGACTTAGAACCATAAGTTGCACGAATCCAGTTCGCATTAGGTAAGTTAACTCCGATGGGAGTAGAAGGAGAAGCATCTCCCGCTTCGCCAGCGACGGTAACTACTTTGTAACTTACACCAACCACATTTTTCTTGCGGTGAGCGTCCATAATCGGCGAATGATCTTCAAACCATTGTGCGTTTTGCGCCACAACTTGCATTCTAGCAGAAGCGTCAAAATCCTTAATTTGAACGATACTTTCGTAAGAACCTTTGTACCCTTTAGGATCTTGGTATACTTCGATAAAGGAATTGATGTAATCTACATCTCCGTCCGTCGCACTTACCCAAGCGATGTTGTATTCATCCCAAACTTTGAGGTCTCCCGTTTGGTAATATTTGATTAGTAATTGTAAAGCTTTCTTCTGTGGCTCATTCTCTGCCACCGTAACTGCTTTCTCTAACCATTTGATAATTTCTTTGATCGCCGCACCGTACATCCCGTCTGCATGCCATACTTTTTCACTCAAACTGCCATCTTCATTTTTGACAATTTTAGAATTCAAACTATAAGAAATTGGTCTTTCATCCTTTGGATCAACAAGCTTTTTGTAAAATGCATCTACTTCTGCTTCTGTGAGATCTGGATCGTAGAAGTTGACTGCCGAAGCTTTGATTAGATCTTTTTCTGGATCAAAGTTAATTTTCTTAGCATCAATAGCTGGGTTAAAAATGACGTCCATGATTTCAGCAGAAACCGTGGTTTTAGTTGCATCGGCAATAGACTTGAAGTATTCTTTAGAAAACTCAGGAATAAATTTATCGTTACCGTAATGGTGGTGAATACCACTTGAAAACCACATTCGCTTGACGTAAGTCATAAAGTTATTCCAATCTTTCGTAGCTCGATCGCCTTGATAATTTTTAACAATATTCTCCATGGCGCGCTTGATCGTAAGATTATGTCGGTAATTTTGATCGTACATAATCTCTCTTCCGCACAGCCCTGCCTGCGTTAAATAATACACTAAACTTTGCTGTTGGAGACTCAATTTATCAAAACCAGGAATTTGGTATCGGATAATTTTTAAATCGGCAAAACTTTCTGGATTCCAGACAAAGCCGTCGGCATCGTTTACCTTGGCAGCCAGTTGTGCTTCGGTGAGGAAAGTTTCTGCAGTTTTAGCCGTAACGTCTTTAGTGTCGGTCGCTGTCTCTTGACAACTGGCTAAAAGTACGAACACTAAACTTAGACAATAGAAATGGCGCCAATTCATCATATTGGTTGGTTTTAATTTGAAAATTTTAATTCGCTATCCTGCGAATATTAAGTCTCGAAGATATGTATTATTACTTAATATTTTGCATGATTTTTAAACAACTTCAGTAATTAGTGTGCGGAAAGGGCATATATATAAAACATCTTAAGCTAGTGGTAAAACGATAGAAAATAGTAGCATGGATTCCTGCTAGTCCGCTGAAAGAAATAGAGCTGGGAAGTTGTTTTAAATAAAAATTACCTTTTAGGAGATTCAGAGATTCCTAAAAGGTAATGATTAAGCTTATTTTGAAATGCTAAGACTTATTTTTATGCTTATTCGTTCAATTCAATATCTTTTTGAATCGCGGCAAGATTTTTAACGTTATCTTGATGATAAGCTCTAGTTTTTTCCAAAATTTCTTCTGGGGCATTTTTCACAAACCGTTCGTTATTCAATTTCTTAGCATCTTTATCGATCAAACGTTTCAAGTTAGCCAATTCCTTTTTCAAGGTTTCTTTATAAATATCTTTCTTTTCCGTCTCAAAGTAAATCACCGCGTTATTAATCGGTTTCATGACAAAATCCAAGGCTTCCATTTCAGCTTTATCGACCATGGCTACCTGCGCCATTTTCCCAACGATAAATTTACTTTCATCGCTTAGGTCTACGTTAAGACTAATTTTCACTATTTCTTTTAAAGGAATTTCCAAGAAATTCTTTAGTGATCGAATGGAAGAAACTACCTGTAAAATAATTCCCGTTTCGTATTCTTTTGTCGGTACTTCAAAAGGAATCTTGTTCCACGCAGAGTTACACAAAATTGGTTCATCGGCTTTTGCCAAACCAGGTATTTTACCATAAATTTCTTCCGTTACGAATGGAATAAAAGGATGTAAAAGGGTAATTAATTGCGACAAGACTAATTTCATCACTTTTTGACTTTCTCCTTTATCTACGGTTGGGTTATAACCATGAATTTTAACAATTTCAATGTACCAATCGCAGAAAACATCCCAAGTAAATTGGTATAATTCCTGTGCCGCAATGAAAAGTTCGTAAGCAGCCAATTTCTCCGAAACGGAAGCCTGCACTTTTTGTAATTCTTGAATAATCCACTTAGAATTTTCGTATTTCAATTCGTCAAAAGACTCGATACGACCACCATCATCTTCCTTCAATAAGTTGAGTGCAAATTTTGAAGCATTCCAAAGTTTATTGATAAAATTGCTGTAGCCTTTTACCTTTTGCTCGCCAATTCTAGTATTGTTCCCTGCGGTTGATCCGGCAATTAACCCAATCCGCAACGCATCCGTTCCAAATTCTTTGATCAAGCTCAGTGGCTCAATTCCATTGCCTTTAGATTTGGACATTTTTTGCCCATTTTTATCCGTAACGAGTCCCGTGAAGTAAACGTTCTTCCAAGGAATAGAATCAAAGCGATACGTCGAAAAGAGCAACATTCTACACGCCCAGAAGAAAAGAATATCTTTTCCCATTACCATCGTGTGATTAGGGAAATAGTCTGAGGACGCAATATCTTCCATGTCGAGTAAGCCTTGAGCCCCCAAGGTAGAATAAGACCATTGTCCCGAAGAAAACCAAGTATCAAAAGTGTCGGTCTCTTGTTCCCAATTTCCCGTTTCAGGTGCGGTGGTTCCAACGTGAACCTCTTCTCTATTTTCAACATTATACCAAACGGGCATTCGATGTCCCCAACTAATTTGTCGAGAGATGTTCCAATCCCGTAATTTACCCAACCATTGCACGAACATTTTTTTAGATCGTGCTGGATAGATATTAATTTTATCTTCTTCCACTAATTTCAAGGCACGTCGCCGTAAGGAATTTCCTTCCATATCGACCTTCATAAACCATTGCTTAGAAATTAATGGTTCGATAACGTCTTTTCCTCTTTCAGCGATTGGCACTTTGTGGTTAATTTCTTCCACCTTCACCAAAACGCCTTCCGTTTCCAAACGCGCTACTAATTTTTCTCGACAGTCCAAGGTTGGCAACCCTACAAAATCCTCGCCAGCCAATTTGGTCATTAATCCTTTTTGATCAATCACTTTGATGCGCGCCAAATCGTGCGTTTCTCCAATATCATAATCGAGAAAATCGTGTGCAGGCGTAATTTTTACAGCTCCTGTACCGAAAGCCATTTCTACACGATCATCCGCAATAATTTTTATATTTCTATTTTGAATCGGAATGGTTACTTCCTTTCCAACCAAATGCGCGTACCGCTGATCCTGAGGATGAACGGCTACTGCGGCATCTCCCAACATTGTTTCGGGGCGCGTAGTGGCAACAATAATTTGTTTCGAAACATCAACGTCTAGCAGCAAAGAATATACGTCCAATGGATAAGTTAATCCACTTAATTTGTCTTTGGCACTTGAGGAAGCGGTCTTCAACTTCGTTTCTACTTCTTCAAAGTTTTCCAAGCGAATGCATTGATTCACCAACCAAGCCTCTGCCTCCCCTTCTTCCGTTGCAGGTGCTTTTTCCAGTAAAGTATTTAATTCCAAAGCAGTCTGCGTTTCCCCAACGATTGCATAATATTCGTTGTGTGTATTGTGAATCTCAGTAAAATCAAAAGTACTGTAATCAGATTTTGTCCGAGACGGAGCAGCCTGTTTTGCTGGAATAGCATACGCAATATGCCAAAGGTGACCTTTTTCTTCTTTGTACTCTACCTCGATATCAGAAATCGCCGTTTGAGAATAAACGGACCAGTGGATAATTCTTTCTCCTCTGTAAATCAAGCCATCTTCCCACATTTTCTTGAAGGTATCAAAAACGATTTCGCTCAACTTTGGATCCAAGGTAAACGTCTCTCGATCCCAATCCGCTGATAAACCCAAAACTTTCTCCTGACCGCGCATATAAGCTGCCCGATCTGTACAAAAATCATAACATTGTTTATAGAAATCATCCCGATCCATCGTTGCAACATCTACGCCTGCTGCCGCCAAACGCTTTTCAAAAACCACTTGTGTCTGAATTCCTGCGTGATCTTTACCTGGTAACAATAGCACTCGCTTTCCTTGCAAACGGTGAAAACGACCAAGAATATCCATCACGGCGTAGCCATAAGAATGACCGAGGTGCAACTCTCCGTTGGCATTCGGTGGCGGCATACTGATATTAAATACGGGCGCATTTTGATCTTTTGCGGCTTCGGGTTTGAAAATCCCCGCTTTTTCCCAGGCTTCGTAAATGGCTTGCTCTCGTTCTAAAAAGTTAAAATGTTTATCCAACATAATCGTGCTAAGTTATTGATTTCTCAAGTAGCTACCATTTTTGTAGCAACCACTTACCTAAAGTATTAAAAGCTAATTTTTGTCTTAGTAGTTACAATAGGGCTAAGCAAAAAAGATTGCTTAGCCCCAGTTATTATTTTATCTTAACGAATAGACCTTATTCTAATCATTATCTTAAAAACATCATTTCTCGATATTTAGCCAATGGCCAATCTTTATCGTCAAGGATTAATTCTAAATCATCTGCGTGTGCTCGAATTTTATCCATGAGCGGTTTCACTTTCTTACAGAAGGCAATGGCACCCGCTCGAGAAGTTTTAGCACGGTGCGCTTTTCCTCTTTCTATCGTCATCTTTTGTCCTAACGCGTGCATTTCTTTTAAATTCTTAGCAATACGCTTAATCATGTCAACCTGATAGCCGTAGTCTTTGATGCCAGCAGATTTCATGCTCGTTACGTTATCCGCCAACCGTCTTTGAAAATCAATTGCAGCTGGCATAATGTAATTTAAGCTCAACTCTTCTAAAGTTTTAGATTCGATATCTAATTTCAAAGAATAATTTTCAAGCATTACATCGTGATGGGCACGCAATTCTTTTTCGGTAAACACTCCGGTACTTTGAAAAAGTTCCATCGATTCTTTGGTTACGTAAGCGTCAAGTGCTTCTGGGGTATTAGGCTTATTGCCCAAACCACGTTTTGCGGCTTCTTTTTTCCACTCATTGCTGTAATTATCCCCTTCAAAACGAATCGCATTAGATTCGTTAATATAATTTCTCAATACCGCAAGGATCGCAGTATCTTGTTCTTTCCCTTTGCTAGTTAATTTTTCAACATCCGTCTTAAAACGAGTCAATTGTTTCCCCATCATGGTGTTTAACGCCGTCATTGGCGCAGCACAGTTGACGGTAGAACCAGCCATTCTAATTTCAAATTTATTTCCAGTAAAAGCAAATGGAGACGTTCGGTTTCGATCCGTATTGTCCATTTCCAAATTAGGTACCTTACTCAAAAGATCTAAAACAACTTGAACATCTTCCTTCGTTGATTTCCCAATCGCTACTCGGTCTAGTACTTGTGTCATTACCGTGCCAATAAAGACAGAAACAATCGCCGGAGGTGCTTCGTTTGCTCCTAAACGGTGATCATTAGCCGCTGAAGCAACACTTGCCCGCAAAATATCTGCGTATTCGTATACGCTGCGAATCGTATTAACAAAGAACGTTAAGAACTGCAAATTCTTCCCTGGATTTTTACCCGGAGATAATAAGTTCTTTCCCGTATCGGTACTCATCGACCAATTGTTGTGTTTACCAGAACCGTTGACGCCGGCAAAAGGCTTCTCATGTAAAAGTACCGCAAGCTTGTGTCTACGAGCTACCCGATCCATCACGTCCATCAATAATTGGTTGTGATCTACCGCTACGTTTACTTCTTCGAACATCGGTGCTAATTCATATTGTCCAGGACCAACTTCGTTGTGTCGTGTTCTTACCGGAATTCCCAATTTATGACATTCCGTTTCCATATCTCGCATATAAGCGTAGACTCTTTCCGGAATAGAACCGAAATAGTGATCATCTAACTGTTGACCTTTAGAAGCGTGTTTCCCGACAATCGTTCTCCCACACATCATCAAGTCTGGTCGAGAGTTAACAAAAGCTTCATCAATCAAAAAATATTCTTGTTCCCAACCTAAAGTAGCAATTACTTTATTGACTTCTTCGTCAAACATTTTACAAACAGGAATAGCGGCCTGTTCTAAAAAAGCTTGAGATTTCAATAAAGGTAATTTATAATCTAAAGATTCCCCTGAGTAGGTAACAAAGATCGTAGGTACGCATAACGTTCTACCCTCTCCTGCTTCTAAGATAAAAGCGGGGGAAGAAGGATCCCACGCGGTATATCCCCTTGCTTCGAAAGTAGATCGCAATCCACCACCTGGAAAACTAGAACCATCTGGTTCTTGCTGCGCTAACGCATCACCCGCAAATTCTTCAATGACTTGTCCATCAGGTGTGATGGTAAAGAAAGAATCGTGCTTTTCTGCTGTTTTACCCGTTAAGGGTTGAAACCAGTGAGCATAGTGCGTAGCTCCTTTGTCCATTGCCCAGCTTTTCATAGCATCCGCAACGGTATCCGCGACATCTCTTGATAATTTAGATCCGGCTTGAATAGCTGCTTTCACATCCAAATAGGCATCTTCAGAAAGATATTCCCGCATGGCTTTTTCGTTGAAAACATTACATCCAAAAAAGGAAGCAATATTTTCGTTGGGAGAATCAACAAAATCAATATCGATCTCAGAGCGATTTAGTACTGTGTCAATCGCATTGAATCTAGAATGGCTCATAAAAAATGTAGTTTAGAAGAAAGAAGATGGTTATGCATTTCCAAAACAAAAAAACAAATTGAAGCTTTCGTTTCACCTTTGTAATTTTGATTCGGCGCTAATTTTATTAAAAAAAAATAATTTAGGACATCAAAATAACTGCGGCGATGCCTCATATTTCGCTGCAAAGGTACGATTTATTGGCTAAACTAGTGAAGATTGACTTAGTTCTTTTATAAGACAATTGCATTATATATACAACTCCTGCCTATTCTTAGTGTAAATAGCACACTTTGCAGGAATCTTATCTTTATAAATGGTAATTTCCAATTTGATCGATTCTCTCATTCCTGACAACTCCTTCACCAAAAATCAAAGTGCCCGCCTTAAACTCGTACTGCTAAGGAGATAAGTACTCGGGTAAAAAATTAAATTTGTGATAAAAAGTTGAAAGAGATAACAAATCTCCAATTGCGTTTACTATTTTTAGGCAAAAAAGAATGCGAAGAATGCCAACATTACGACTTCCTAAGATTTGTTTTTCATGGATCATCATTTTGATCCTCTCCATTGGAATACCTAATGTGCTATTGGCTCAGGACAGTTTACGAGTCTCTACGGCAGATCAAAATTTTGAAGCCATCATCGAAGATTTTATTCAAAATAGAGAATTAGATGATCCTGACTTTGACTTTAATACCTTATTAGAGCATTTAGAAGTACTACAAGAAAAACCATTGGTCCTCAATCGCGTAAGTAAAGAAGATTTACAGGATTTGGAATTGCTTTCGGATGTACAGATCACGGCGTTTCTCAACTATCGTAAAGAAGTTGGCGATTTGATTACCATTTACGAATTACAAGCCGTCCCTTATTTTGATCTTGCCACGATTCAACGTATCCTTCCTTTTGTGCGTATTCGAGGTGGATTGGATGATTTTAATGTTTCCATTGGAGAAATGTTGTACGAAGGTAAAAATGAAATCTTTGTACGATGGCAACGTATTTTAGAAGAACGCAAAGGTTTTACCCCCTTGGAAGAAGGAGAAACCGGTTCGCGGTATCTTGGTGATCCTAATAAATTGTATTTTCGGTATCGGCATCAATATTACAATCGGTTGAGCTTTGGTCTTACCGCCGAGAAAGATGATGGAGAAGAATTTTTTGCGGGGAGTAATCCACAAGGTTTTGATTTCTACTCTGCTCATTTATTTCTTAAAGACTATAACAAAACCATTAAAAGCATTGCCATTGGAGATTATGCCATCAGTTTTGGACAAGGGCTGATCTTATATTCGGGCTTTGGTCGAGGAAAAGGCGCATTCGCGTTGAATATGAAACGGGGCGGTCGTACCCTTCGCCCTTATACTTCCGTCAATGAAACCAACTTTTTGCGAGGCGCTGCTGCGACCATTCGAGTTGCCGAAAACTTGGAGCTTACTGCTTTTGGTTCAATTATTAAGCGGGATGGGAATATTATTTCAACGGATACAACGGACTTAGAAGAAGCCATCAACGCAACTTTTAGCTCTTTGCAAACTACGGGATTTCATCGTACACCCAACGAAATTGAAGATGAAGCTTCCATTCAAAATATAAGTTTTGGCGGAAGCCTAAAATACAAACGAGACAACTGGCATATTGCTTTGAATGCGCTTTCTAATAACTTTGATCGCAAATTAACTCGGGCAAATCAATTATACAACAAGTTTTTATTTCAAGGAGATCAACTGACCAATGTTAGTTTGGATTACGGCTATGTATATAAAAATTATAATTTCTTTGGCGAAACGGCTCGTAGTGATAATGGAGCCATTGCCACAACGAATGGCTTACTGATTGGTTTGGATCGTAAGGTAAGTGTCGGGATTCTTTATCGAGATTTCGCACGGGATTACCAAGTAATTAATGCCAATCCATTTGCAGAAACGATCAATGGTTTTAACGAACGTGGATTGTACATTGGCACAGAAATTAAGTGGGATCGCAACTGGTCTGCGAGTGCTTATTTTGATACTTGGAAGCATCCTTGGCTACGATTTGGAGTAGATGCACCTTCCACCGGCTACGAATATTTGGTTCGTATTGACTATTTTCGCAAGCGGAAATCAAATGTTTATTTTCAACTTAGATCAGAGACTAAGGAAAGAAATTTATCGAATAATGAGACCCGTTTAGATATTTTGCGACCACAACGACGGACACAATTTAGACTTCACTTTTCTAATATCATTTCTAAGAGCCTAGAATTAAGGAACCGCGCAGATCTCACTTATTTTGACGACCAAGTCAACCCACAAAGCAGCGGCTATATGGTTTTACAAGATATTATTTTTAAACCGACTAGTTTTCCAATTTCGATTACTACGCGCTTTGCCATCTTCGATACGCCCAATTATAATACGAGAATCTATGCTTTCGAAAACGACCTTTTAAATTCTTTCTCGGTGCCCGCATTTTATCTGAGGGGAACCCGCTTTTACCTCAACTTAAGATACAAAGGCATCCGCAAAATGACGATTGAAGTTCGCTATGCGCAAACGAAGTGGACCGATTTAGAAACGCTGACCTTTTTTGATGGAACCTCAGAGTCCCTCTCTTCCGGTTTAAATCAAATTGACGGTAATACGCGCTCAGAAGTTAAGTGTCAAATTAAGTATTCTTTTTAAACAAACCCTAACCAACTGTATATCAATTAATTACAATACCAAAAATCAAGCTAATGCAATTCCTGCTTTGTACGTATCTAAAGCCCGTTGTCTAGCTGCTTTATGCTCTACCATTGGTCGAACGTAATCAAAACTACCGAATTCTGGCACCCACTTCTTGATATATTTCAATTCTTTATCAAACTTTTTAAGTTGACTTTCTGGATTAAAAATCCGAAAGTAAGGTGCCGCATCACAACCTGTTCCGGCCGCCCATTGCCAATTCCCATTATTAGAAGAAAGCTCAAAATCAAGCAATTTCTCTGCGAAGTACGCCTCTCCCCATTTCCAATCAATCAACAAATGCTTACAGAGGAAACTCGCCACTACCATCCGAACTCGATTGTGCATATAGCCCGTAGCATTGAGTTGTCGCATTCCAGCATCTACCATTGGATAACCCGTTTGCCCTTGGCACCACAATTCAAATTCCGCTTTATTGTTTCGCCACGCTATACCATCATATTTGGCTCTAAAATTTCGATCGACGACTTTGGGGAAATGAAATAAGATTTGCATAAAAAACTCTCGCCAAATTAGCTCGCTCAAAAATACTGCTTGCGATTCTTTTAGCTTCGCCATGATTTGTCGAGTACTCACCGTTCCGAAGCGTAAATGTGGACTTAAATAACTCGTACCGTCCGCCGCGGGGAAGTTACGATGCGTTTCATAATCATCAAGTTGAGACAAATCGTAGGGTTGCACGGTAATCTTAGATTGCTCAAATCCCATTTCCGTTAAACTAGGGAAAGCAAAATCACCCGGCAGATAATTATCTTGCACTTTGGGCGATAAAGCTGCGATCATACTCGGTTCGAAAGCCGCCAACCATTTGTTTTTATAAGGCGTATAAACGGTATAAGGAAGACCATCCGCTTTGAGTACTTCGTGCGCTTCAAAAACAACTTGATCTTTGTGTGTATGGAAAGTAATCCCCGCTGCTTCAACGAGTACTTTGATTTCTTCGTCTCTCGTCCTTGCGTAAGGCTCGTAATCTCTATTGAGATGCACTTCCGCAATCTCATAATTTTCCATTAATTTTTTCCAGACTTCTTTGGGCGTTCCTTTAATACCGAGTACTCCCGAACCTTTAGCCTTAAGTTCTTCGTCGATTTTTGCCAATTCTTGGTGAATAAAACTAAGTCGAGCATCATCTTTAGGGAGTTCGCTTAAAATTTGATCATCAAAAATGAAGATGGGAAGAACGGGGTAACCTGCCTGTAAAGCTTGGTGTAGACCAACGTTGTCGGTTAATCTTAGATCTCTTCTGAACCAAAAAATTGAAATTTTTGTCATAACTAGTGTGAGTCCGTTAGTTTTCCTAACTGAAGTTGGTTTAAGTATTTGCTACCTGGATTGAGACCAAGGCAGATTTTCTCGTGTTGTTTGTTGTCGTTTTGGTAAAACCTTTTCGCGCCAACGCAGTTTCACTACGACTGGGCGTTACTCAACGAAGATTAACTTCGTATGCAGGTTTTACTTTTTTTCTAAGGCTTCAATTTCCTTTAATACTTCTTGTGCTTCCGCAAATTTTTCGTCGCCGAGCGTACGATTCGATTTTGACAAATCGAAAGATGCTTTCATTAATTTCTTGTATTTCTCTTGCAATACTTCCACTTCAGATTTCTTCTTGAATAAGCCAAACATATTATTATATTTTTTAGGTATGAATTTATTTATCGTCCTTTTCGAAGAATGATATATTTTTATAAAACTTGAATTATTAGCCTTTGATGCTTGACATTCCTCCATCTACTTGGAAAATCTGTCCAGTAATCCAACTGGCCTTCTCTCCCAGTAAAAATTCAGCCATACTCGCAATATCTTCGGCTTGTCCAATCTGCTTCATTGGATGGCGTTCGGCGTTTGCTTCTTTTTTAGCATCGGTGCTTAGTAATTTTCCGGCTAAAGGCGTATCTAATAAGGACGGAGCGATACAATTTACTCGAATTCTTGGTGCAAATTCTGCCGCCAAGGCACGCGTTAATCCTTCAATTGCCCCTTTAGAGGTAGAAACTTGGCTATGAAAATTAAAGCCTTGTTGTACGGCAACGGTAGAAAACATGATAATAGAAGCGTTTTCACTCGCTTTCAGTTTTGGTAAAACCGCCTGTATTATTTTTATAGCTCCGCCTACTTGTAACTCAAAGTCCTTAACGAAAGCTTCTGGCTTAATTCTATTAAACGGTTTTAAGTTGATACTACCCGGACAATACACCAATCCATCTAACTGATCTGGTAAAAAATCAAGATCCAAGTCGGTTGCTAAAACATCCAACTGGCTATATTTAACAGCAAGGTTTTGACTATCAGCGACTTGACTATTATAAGTTCCAAATACTTGATGCCCTTCCTCTGCTAAGCGCTGTGCTAAGGCTTTTCCTACTCCCGAGGAAGCGCCAATTATTAAGTAATTTTTCATGTTGGTATAACAGCGATCATTAGCAAATTGTTTAGTCAAATATTTTATGCCTTGCCATTTCAAAAAATTATACAGAAAATCCATTTTGTAACAAAATTGTAACAATTATGAAATGGTAATGCAATAAGGCAATTCTACTTTTGTATTGTCAATTGAAAAATGTTTTTAAAAAAAATAATATTAATCAAAACTTTTAACGCTCACGAAATGGCTACTACAACGCTCAAACAACTACTTCTACTCGCCGGTGCGGTACTCCTATTTAATGCCTGTGGTAAGGACGACGATACGACCACTACTCCCGTAGATCCTCAAACGACCGATCAACTGATTACAGATAATGGTAATGGTACTGGTACCGTTACTTGGACCAAAGACAAAGTTTACGTTTTAGACGGTTTGGTATTTGTCAATGATGGCCAAACTTTAACAATCGAAGCAGGAACCGTAATCAAGGGTAACCCTGGATCAGGTGTAAACGCGAGTGCCTTAGTCGTAGCCCGAGGTGGTAAAATCATGGCAGAAGGAACCCAGAGTGAGCCAATCATTTTCACCAACGTAACCGATGATTTACAAGGAAGTGTTCCTGTAAAAGCTAAAGGCCTTTGGGGAGGGATAATCGTTCTTGGAAAAGCATCGCTCAACTCTGATCCAGGAGAATCTGCCATTGAAGGTATTCCTACTTCTGAAGCACGTGGAATCTACGGTGGAACGGATGACAACGATAACTCTGGTACGCTAAGATATATTTCTATTCGTCACGGTGGGACAGATATTGGAGATGGTAACGAGATTAACGGTTTGACTTTAGGTGGTGTAGGTAGTGCGACTACGATTGACCACATCGAAGTGATTGCCAATAAAGATGATGGTGTTGAATTTTTTGGTGGTGCACCAAGATGTAAGCACATGATCGTTGCTTTCTGTGGCGATGATTCTTACGATTACGACGAAGGATACCGAGGAATGGGTCAATTTTGGGTTGCCATTCAAGAAGGAGAAGCTGGAGATCGAGTTGGAGAACATGATGGAGGTACTTCTCCAGAAACGGCACTGCCTTACGCTACGCCCAATATCTACAATGTAACTTACGTCGGTCGAGGAGCGAGTGCAGGCAAGCGAATGCTTACATTCAGAGACAACGCTGGTGGACATTATGCCAACAGTATTTTTGTTAATCAAGATAAAGGTGTTGACGTGGAGTTATTATCTGGAGAAGGTGCTTTTGACCGTTTCCAAGATGGCAACTTAGAACTTAAGAATAACATCTTTTATGATATTGCAGATGGAACTCCTGCGGGAATCTTCAAAGTTTCTTTTGGAGATGGTGCAAGTTCAAATACAGATTCTTTAACCGCTGCGGCAACTTTTGCAGATTACTTTACTACTGCGGGCAACTCTGTTGTTGATCCAGGTATTATCTATGGCAACGATTCTTGGCAATTGGTTCCTACGGGAATGGTAAGTGATAACCTTGCTGCCCTTCCAGATAGCTGGATGATACAAGCACCTTACAAAGGAGCCTTCGATCCTAACGCTACTTCTTGGGCGAAAGGATGGACGTTAATCTCTACTAGCGGATTAAACGACTAAGAGAATTAGACTTACTTCTATTATAAATGCAAAACCAAATAGTGTCGGTAACAAAAATAAAAATTGCCGGCACTATTTTATGAAGTTCGCTGAGGTTAAAAACAAACCGATTTGGACACCACTTTATTCAACATTTCTATAAACAAAATTAAAATGCACAAAAAATTAATCGTAGGAATATGCTGTATGTTCCTCTCCGCTCTAGGCTTTGCGCAAAATGGTACGCTCATTGGGAAAATTTTTGATAAATCTAATGGCGAAGAACTGATTGGCGCAACTGTAATGGTAAAAGGAAGTGATTCCGGTACCGTTTCAGATATTGATGGTACTTTTGCCCTCGAACTCGCTCCTGGTGTTTATAGCATCATTAGCTCTTATGTTTCCTACCAAGAAATTGAAATAACCAATATTGAAATTATAGCTGGAAAAATAACTACCCAAGACTTTGGTCTATCTAGTGGAGACGGTATCGACTTAAAAGAAGTCGTTGTAACCAGCAGAAAATTAAACAACACAGAACATTCTCTGTTGATGATGCAAAAGAAAATGACCTCGGTCATCAATGCAATCTCTCCGCAAGAGATTACTAGAAATGGAGATAGC